>NZ_JBLYZJ010000009.1:0-106064 GCF_048551375.1 Moraxella sp. TY6
CTCTATTCATTTGTCGGCTCTTAGTGACTTGCTTTTTTTTATAATACCTTGTTTTTATTGAAGTGCGTAACTTCAGTGATTAAAATAAAAAACCCCATAAGCAAGCCTATGGGGTCAATTTACTGCCTAAATAGCACAGTCAATAAAATTAGTCACGGTCAACTAATTCAACGTATGCCATTGGAGCAGCATCACCATCACGGTAACCACATTTGATGATACGCAAATAACCGCCTTGGCGAGTTTTATAGCGTGGACCTAATGTAGTGAATAGTTTACCAACAACCGCTTTGCTACGCAAACGGCTAAATGCTAAACGGCGATTAGCAACAGAATCTTCTTTTGCTAATGTGATTAATGGCTCTGCTACACGGCGTAATTCTTTCGCCTTTGGCAAAGTGGTTTTGATAAGTTCATGTTCAAATAATGAGTTCGTCATATTTTGGAACATTGCCTTACGATGGCTGCTGGTACGACCCAGTTTCACGCCACTATTACGATGTCGCATGGTCAAACTTCCTTTAAATGTTAACGGCTACGGTAAGAAAAACGGTCATCAACACGCAAATCAGCAGGTGGCCAATTTTCAAGACGCATACCTAGCTCTAAGTCTTTAGACGCTAGTACATCTTTGATTTCAGTTAATGATTTCTTACCTAGATTTGGGGTTTTTAACAACTCAGTTTCGGTGCGTTGTACCAAATCGCCAATGTAATAGATATTTTCCGCTTTCAAGCAATTTGCTGAGCGAACCGTTAATTCCAAGTCATCCACTGGGCGTAACAGCACAGGGTCAACTTCTTCTTTTTCCTTAACAGGCTCTGGCATTTCTTCAGCTTCTAAATCTACAAATACGGCAATTTGTTGCTGTAAAATAGTTGCTGCTTTACGAATTGCTTCTTCAGGGTCAATCGTGCCATTGGTTTCAAGCTCAATTACCAAACGGTCTAAGTCAGTACGTTGCTCAACACGAGCATTTTCGACTTGATAAGCGACACGAATAATAGGACTATAACTGGCATCAAGCTTTAAACGCCCAATTGTCTTATTTTCACCTGATTCTTTACGAGCATTTGCAGGCTCATAACCACGACCCATTGCAACACGTAAACGCATTTTTAGATGCCCACGGTCACTCAATGTGCCAATAACTAAATCAGGGTTGATAATTTCAACATTATGGGGTAGCTCAATATCTGAAGCCAATACAGTTCCCGGACCTTGTTTGTCAAGGGTCAAGAATACTTCATTTTGGTCATGAACTTGAATTGCCAAGTCTTTAAGGTTGAGTAGCAAGTCTAATACATCTTCTTGCAATCCCTCTAGCGTGGAATACTCATGATCAACACCTTCGATTTCTGCTTCAACGACAGCAGCACCAGGTAATGAAGATAATAGAATACGGCGAAGGGCATTCCCTAGAGTATGCCCAAAACCCCGCTCTAACGGTTCGAGCGTGACTTTGGCATGCGTTTCATTAACCGTGTCCACGTGAATGGCATTCGGTGTAAGAAACTCTGTAGCATTTAGCATCATATGTCACCTCGACTTTTTATAAAATTAATTATTTAGAGTACAACTCAACAATCAAGTGTTCGTTGATTTCTGCTGGTAATTCAGCACGCTCAGGTGCTTGTTTGAATGTACCTTGCAATTTGCTATGGTCAACTTCTAACCATGCAGGTGTACCACGTTGGCTCGCAAGTTCAATGGCGTTTTTGATACGCAATTGTTCTTTTGATTTTTCGTGTACAGCAATCACGTCACCATCTTGCAATTGAATTGATGGGATATTCACACGAACGAATTCGTCACGACCTGCTTTTTTCACCAAAATTGCACGGTGACTTACAAGTTGACGTGCTTCAGCACGTGTCGCACCAAAACCCATGCGATAAACAACATTATCCAAACGGCGTTCTAACATTTGAAGTAGGTTTTCACCTGTTGCACCTTTCATACGGGCAGCTTCTTTATAGTAGTTTGAGAATTGACGCTCTAACACACCATAAATACGCTTAACTTTTTGTTTTTCACGTAACTGCAATGAGTATTCTGATGTTTTGCTACGTGGGTTACCATGTTGACCAGGGGCACGATCAGCTTTTTTGGTTTTTTCTTCGTACGCTTTTACACCTGATTTTAATTGTAAATCAGTACCTTCACGACGAGAAAGTTTTAGTTTTGGACCTAGATAACGGGCCATATAAGTCTCCTTATTCGCAACGTTGCATATTAAACACGACGTTTTTTGGGTGGACGAGTTCCGTTATGAGGAATCGGGGTTACATCGCTAATGCTGTTGATTTTATAACCCAATGCACCTAATGCTCTTACCGCAGACTCACGACCAGGTCCTGGACCTTTAACCAAGACATCAACATTCTTGACACCATATTCTTGAGCAGCTTTACCAGCTACTTCAGCCGCTACCTGAGCAGCGAATGGTGTTGATTTACGTGAACCACGGAAGCCTTGTCCACCTGCGGTGGCCCAAGCCAAAGCATTACCTTGACGATCGGTAATGGTAACAATGGTGTTATTAAAAGACGCATGGATATGAGCTACGCCCTCTGATACTGAGCGACGAGTCACTTTTTTGCGACTGCGAGTGTCTTTTGCCATCTTTTAGCTTCCTAAGTTAATTATTTTTTAATTGCTTTACGTGGGCCTTTACGAGTACGGGCATTCGTTTTAGTACGTTGTCCGTTAACAGGCAAACCACGACGATGACGTAAGCCACGATAGCAACCTAAGTCAACCAAGCGTTTAATGTTCATTGAGATTTCACGACGCAAGTCACCTTCCGTCGCATATTCTGCAACTTGAGAACGGATAGCATCAAGCTGTGTATCATCTAATTGACTAATTTTAGTCGTTGGTGCGATGTTTACGGCTTCTAAGATTTTAGCAGCAGTAGTACGACCAATACCAAAAATATAAGTCAATGAAATCACAGCATGTTTGTTATCCGGAATGTTTACACCGGCAATACGAGCCATTGACATTTCTCCAAATTTAAAAACAAGGTGCTATTGCACCTGCGTTGACGTGATATTTTGAAGCTTTGGTTATCTACAAAAGTTTCAAAATAACGACAAGTAGCGGATGATACCTTATCCGCTACTTTTTTGCAAGACCTAAATTAGCCTTGACGTTGTTTGTGACGTGGTTCTGCACTGCAAATCACACGTACAACACCTTTGCGGCGTACAATTTTACAGCTACCACAAATTCTTTTTACTGATGCTTGAACTTTCATCATAAGCTCCTTAATTGTTAGGATTGTTTAACCAAGTTGGATTGCACTAAACTATAATCATGGTATTGATGGGTCATCAAATGGGCCTTAATTTGTGCGATAAAGTCCATAATCACCACGACTGTAATCAATACTGACGTACCACCTAAATGAAATGGAATACCAAATGCGTTTTGCAAAATCATTGGCATTAAGCAGATAACTGTCATATAGACCGCACCAATGAAGGTTAAGCGGTTTAAGACATGATCCAAATAACGCTGGGTCTGTTGCCCTGGGCGAATACCGGGAATATATGCTCCACTCTTTTTCAAGTTTTCTGCTACTTCTTTTGGACTAAATACCAAAGCCGTATAAAAATAACAAAAGAAAATAATTAATGCACCAAAAATAAACAAATATAACGGTGTACCAGGGGACAATAATAATGCAAAGTTTTGCATAAAACTTTGGAACATATTAGGATTGGCAGATTGACCAACCCATTGCCCTAAACTGGCAGGAAATAACAACAATGAACTGGCAAAAATTGCAGGAATAACCCCTGCCATATTAATTTTTAATGGTAAATGTGATTGTTGTTGGGCATAAATCTTACGCCCTTGTTGTTGTTTTTGGGCATAGTTTACAGGAATACGGCGTTGAGCTCGTTCAATAAAGACAATTCCTGCCACAACCGCTAAGGCTAACAATACAAAGATAAACAATGCTATCATGTTCATCTGTCCTTGTTGCACTGCATTTATGGATTGTGTGACTACACTTGGAAACGTTGCAACAATCCCTGCTAAAATTAGCATGGAAATACCGTTACCAATACCACGTTCGGTAATTTGCTCACCTAACCACATCAAAAACATCGAACCTGCTACCAACGAGGTAACAGCAGGGATATAAAATGCCAAGCCTGTTGCTAAAGTCAATTTTTGACTTATCAAGCCTGTACACATACCCACAGATTGCACCAGTGCCAATAATAAGGTAAGTTGACGGGTATATTTATTTATTTGACGCTGACCTGCCTGTCCTTCTTTTTTTAATGCTTCTAAAGAAGGAATGACTGCCGACATCATTTGCACAATAATTGATGCAGAGATATAAGGCATAATCCCTAAAGCCATGACTGACATACGTTCCAATGCACCACCCGAGAACATATTAAATAGTCCTAGAATGGTATTTTCATTGGTTTTAAAAAAGTTAGCCAAGCTATCAGGGTTCATACCTGGAATCGGTACGTGCGAACCAAAACGATAAACAATTAAAGCACCCAACAAAAATAATAAACGATTGAAAAGTTCATCATATTTTCTGATAAACGCCAATGGGTTCATTGATGTTGAATGCTTTGTCATGTAGGATTACTCCTCAACGGTACCGCCAGCGGTTTCAATCGCTGTTTTAGCACCTTTGGTCACTTTTACACCTTTAAAGGTATATGCTTTGGTAACTTCACCAGAAAGAATGATACGCACACGTTGCATATCGTGGCGAATAATATTAGCGGCTTTTAAAGTTTCAACGCTAACTACATCACCTTCTACTTTATTTAACTCTGATAAACGCACTTCTGCAGTTACCATGGCTAATTTACTGGTAAAGCCAAATTTTGGTAAACGGCGATATAAAGGCATTTGACCGCCTTCAAAGCCTGAGCGAATACCAGAACCTGTGCGTGAAGTTTGACCTTTCACACCACGACCACCCGTTTTACCGATGCCAGAACCAATACCACGTCCACGACGGTGTTTGGTTTTTCTTGAGCCTTCAGCAGGGCTTAATTCATTTAGACGTAGACCCATTATACTTCCTCCACTTTAACCATATAGTTAACGCGGTTTACCATACCACGGGTCGAAGGGGTATCTTCAACTTCAACAGTATGACCAATTCGACGTAACCCTAAGCCTTTTAAACAAGCCTTATGACTTGCTAAACGGTGGGCAGACGATTTAATTTGAGTAACTTTCATTGTTTTCATGATAACTCACCTTATCTCTTAGCCCAAAATTTCTTCAACAGTCTTGCCACGTTTGGCAGCTACATGTTCAGGCGTAGCCATTTCTTTTAGACCATTAAAAGTCGCACGTACAACGTTTGCATTGTTGGTTGAACCATAGCATTTTGTTAATACATCTTTAACGCCTGCTACTTCAAGCACTGCACGCATTGCACCACCTGCAATAACACCTGTACCTTCTGAGGCAGGTTGCATATATACACGGCTTGCACCATGACGAGCGGTAATTGGGTGTTGTAGTGTTGTACCGTCTAATTCAACAGTAATCATATTACGTTTAGCGGCTTCAAGGGCTTTTTGGATAGCAGCAGGCACTTCACGAGCTTTACCACGACCAAAGCCAACACGACCATTGCCATCACCAACAACTGTTAAGGCAGTAAAAGAAAAAATACGACCACCTTTAACTACTTTAGAAACACGACCTACGGTGACTAGGCGTTCTACCAAACCGTCTGTTTGTTCAACTTTTGCCATGATTAGAACTCCAATCCATTTTCACGAGCGGCTTCAGCCAAGGCTTTTACACGACCATGATATTTAAAACCACTACGGTCAAATGCGACTTTGCTAATGCCAGCAGCTTTTGCACGTTCTGCGATTAATTTACCAACAGCAGTTGCTGCATCAATGTTGCTAGTTTGCCCTGCACGTAAGGTTGCATCAAGGGTTGAAGCTTGAGCCAATACTTCACCACCAGTAGGTGAAATAACTTGTGCATAGATGTGGCTATTGGTACGGTTAACCAACAAACGGTTGACACCTAAACCACGAATATGAAAGCGGGTTTTTTTCGCTCGGCGTAAGCGAGCAGCTTTTTTATCCAACATATCATTTCACCTTTATTTTTTCTTAGCTTCTTTACGAGCGACATGCTCATCGCTATAACGAACGCCTTTGCCTTTGTAAGGCTCAGGTGGGCGATAGCCACGAATATTGGCAGCTGCTTGACCTAGTTTTTGTTTATCCGTTGATTTTAGGATAATTTCGGTCGCTGTTGGGGTTTCAGCAGTTACGCCTTCTGGTAAGGTGTATTCGATTGGGTGTGAATAACCCAAGTTCAAGTTAACCTTATTACCAGCGACAGCGGCTTTATAACCAACACCAATCAATTGTAGACGACGTTCAAAGCCTTCAGAAACACCTTTTACCATGTTGTTAAGGATGGCACGAACAGTACCTGTGTGCATCCAACCATCTTTGGTATCAGATTTTGGTGAAAGAGTAACAGTGTTATCTTCCTGTTTTAGCTCGACCAAATCATGCAGGCGTAGCGTAAGTGTACCTTTGCTACCTTTAACTTCAACCTGCTGACCGTTCAAAGTAACGCTTGTGCCATTTGGCAAGGTTACTGGGGCTTTAGCCACACGAGACATACGGGTAATTCCTATAAAAGTTAATAAAAAACGAACAGGCATGATCAATCTATGCCTGCCCTTCTTCAAAAAGACTTATGCAACGAAAGCGATAACTTCGCCACCCAAGCCTTGTTTACGAGCTTCACGATCACTCATGATGCCTTTATTAGTAGAGATGATTGCAACACCTAAGCCTTGTTGAATGCTTGGTAGTTCATCTTTACCACGGTATTGACGCAAACCTGGACGGCTATAGCGTTTTAACATTTCGATGACAGGTTTGCCTTCAAAATATTTTAATTCGATGGTCAATTCAGTTTTACCAGTCGCAACTTCTTCAGTTGTTGCAGTGGCTACATAGCCTTCGTTTACCAATAAATCGGCAATTGATTTACGTAGTTTTGAGTTTGGCATAGTAACTGAGGCTTTGTTAGCCATTTGTGCATTACGGATACGAGTTAACATATCAGCAACGGTATCTTGCATACTCATATGATATCTCCTTACCAGCTTGCTTTGTGAACGCCAGGCACATCGCCTTGCATTACTTTTTCACGAATCATATTACGTGAAAGACCAAATTTACGGAAGTAACCATGTGGACGACCTGTTAAGGCACAACGGTTACGTAAGCGAACTGGTGAAGCGTTACGTGGCAATGCTTGTAGGGCAAGCATTGCGTCAAGACGCTCTTCGTCAGTTGCATTGATGTCGCTCATAATTGCTTTTAGCTTGGCTCGCTTTTCGGCATATTTAGCAACAGTCGCTTCGCGTTTTAATTCGCGATTAATCATACTTTTCTTTGCCATATTGCTATTATCCTTGCTGATTAACCTTTGAAGGGAAAGCCGAATGCTTTAAGCAATGCACGACCTTGTTCGTCAGTTTTAGCGGTAGTAGTAATGGTAATGTCTAAACCACGGATGCGGTCAATTTTGTCAAAATCAACTTCTGGGAAAACGATTTGTTCTTTGATACCCAAAGAATAGTTGCCACGACCATCAAACGCTTTGTCAGAAAAACCACGGAAGTCACGAATACGAGGAATTGAGATAGAGATCAAACGATCCAAGAATTCGTACATTTGCTCACCACGAAGGGTGACTTTACAGCCAATTGGCCATTCTTCACGGATTTTAAAGCCTGCTACTGATTTGCGTGCTTTTGTGATGACGGGTTTTTGACCTGCAATCGCTGTCATGTCCGCTACTGCACCTTCAAGAATTTTTTTGTCTTGAGCCGCCCCACCAACACCCATATTTAGGGTGATTTTGGTGATTTTTGGGATTTCCATCACGTTTTGTAAACCAAGCTCTTGCTGAAGTTTTTGCTTAAGCTCTTCGTTATATACTGTTTTAAGTCTTGCCATTACCAATACCCTTAGATGGTTATGCAGTCGCCACAACTTCACCTGATGAACGATAGACACGTTGTTTTTTGCCTTCTGCGTTCACTTGGTAAGAAATACGATCTGCCTTTTGGGTTGCTGCGTTAAAAATCGCAACGTTTGAAATATGTAAAAATGCTTCTTGCTCAATAATGCCACCTTCTTTGCCTGTCATTTGATTAGGCTTTTGGTGTTTTTTAACAATATTGATGCCTTCGACTTTTACACGGTCATCTTTTACTGCCAAGATAGTGCCTTGCTTGCCTTTGTCTTTGCCAGCTAGGACGATTACTTGGTCGCCTTTACGTAATTTTGCCATGTTTTCCTCACAATACTTCTGGGGCTAGTGAAACAATCTTCATGAATTGTTCGCCACGTAGTTCGCGGGTTACTGGTCCAAAGATACGTGTTGCAATTGGTGCTTTATTGTTGTTTAACAACACAGCTGCATTATCATCAAAACGTAGTACTGAACCGTCAGGACGACGCACGCCGAATTTGGTGCGTACGACTACCGCATTCATTACATCACCTTTTTTGACACGACCACGAGGAATTGCTTCTTTCACGGTCACTTTAATGATGTCGCCTACTGATGCATAACGACGATGCGAGCCGCCTAGTACTTTGATACATTGTACTCGTTTTGCACCACTGTTGTCTGCAACTTCCAGCATTGTTTCAGTCTGAATCATCGCGTTACTCCATAAATTGGCAAAACAAGTCTTTGCCACAATAAGCCATTTTTAAGGTGGCATATTGTAGCAGTATTTGACTTGTTTTGCAATTATTAAAAACTAATTAGGTTTGGTTAATTAGATATTAACTGCTTTTTCTACGATATCCACCAAGACCCATGATTTGGTTTTTGATAGTGGACGGCTTTCTTTGATACGAACTACATCACCCATGCCACAGGTGTTGTTTTCATCATGGGCATGAAGTTTGGTTGAACGGCGAATCATTTTGCCATATTTTGGATGGCGAATACGGCGTTCTACTAAAACTGTGATGGTTTTGTCCATTTTGTCACTGACAACTTTGCCAGTAACAGTACCAATGTCTTGGCTTACATTTTGTTCACTCATGATTAACCCTCTTGTTTTTGAGTTAGTAAGGTTTTGATTTGGGCAATCGTGCGACGGTTGCCTTTAATCTCATGGGTGTTACCTAGCTGACCTGTGGCTTTTGCCATACGAAGACGAAAGGCTTCAAGTTGCTTTTCATCTAGTAATTGGGTCAGCTCTTCGATTGATTTATCTCGTAATTCACTGATTTTCATTACATTATCGTCCGTTTAACAATGGCAGTTTTGAATGGCAATTTTGCCGCGGCCAACGTGAATGCTTCTGTTGCAAGCTCGTCAGAAACCCCTTCGATTTCGTATAGCATTTTGCCTGGTTTGATTTCACAGACCCAATACTCAACTGGACCTTTACCTTTACCCATACGAACTTCTAGTGGTTTTTCGGTAATTGGTTTGTCTGGGAATACACGAATCCAGATTTTACCACCACGTTTAATACGACGAGAAATGGTACGACGTGCTGCTTCGATTTGACGAGCTGTCATACGACCACGCTCGATTGATTTAAGTCCGATAGTACCAAAAGATACGCTACTACCACGGTGTGCTAGACCCGTATTACGTCCTTTTTGTACTTTACGAAACTTGGTACGTTTTGGTTGTAACATATCTTAACCTCTGTCTTTAGCTGGACGTTCACCACGTGGACGGTCACTGCGTGAGGCACGACGTTTTTGTGGTGCTTGTGGTTTTTTGTCTTCTTTTACAGGATTATAAATGCGGTTCATACCGTCAAGAATTTCACCACGGAAAATCCATACTTTTACGCCGATTGTACCATAGGTGGTTTCAGCACGGACGTTTGAGTAGTCAATGTCTGCACGCAAGGTATGTAGTGGTACACGACCTTCACGATACCATTCTGAGCGAGCAATTTCTGCACCGCCAAGACGACCTGATAGTTCAACTTTAATGCCTTGTGCACCTGCTTTCATGCTGTTTTGTACGGCACGTTTCATGGCACGGCGGAACATTACACGACGCTCAAGTTGTGAAGCAATTCCTTCAGCGACTAGACGTGCGTCTAGGTCTGGTTGGGTGATTTCTTCAATGCTGACTTGTGCAGGTACGCCCATCAATTTGGTGAGTTCTTTTTGTAAAGACTCAATATCCGCACCGCTTTTACCGATAATGATACCAGGGCGAGCAGTTGAGATGGTGATTTTGGCTGTACCACTAGAACGTTCAATATTGATGTTGCTAATCATGGCGTTTACAGCTTTTTCTTTGCCTGTGTCACGTTTGTTTAGCTTGTTTTCAATAAATTTACGCACTTGTAAATCGTTGATTAAGTATTCAGAATATTTTTTTGGATCTGCATACCAGTTAGCGTTTGCTTTACGAATCACGCCAAGACGGATACCGATTGGATGAACTTTTTGTCCCATTGTTATTCTCCTACCTTGACTGTGATGTGGCAAGTACGTTTGCTAATACGGTCTGCACGTCCTTTCGCACGTGGTAGAATACGTTTTAGCGTGATGCCTTCATCAACGTAAATGGTAGAAACACGCAAGGTGTCAATATCTAAACCGTTGTTGTGTTCAGCATTTGCAATCGCTGATTCTAAACATTTTTTAACCAATTTAGCAGCTTTTTTGTTGCTAAAGGTTAAGATGTCTAATGCACGCTCGATGTTTTTGCCACGAATTTCGTCAGCGACCAAGCGTACTTTTTGTGCCGAAATGGCGGCACCGCGTAATTTTGCAGTTACTTCCATAGTTCGCACCTTATTTTTTAGCTTTCTTGTCAACGCCATGACCACGATAGGTACGGGTTGGAGCAAATTCACCAAGTTTATGACCTACCATTTGTTCGTTAACGATAACAGGTACGTGAGTACGACCGTTATGAACAGAGATGGTTAAGCCGACCATTTGTGGCAAAATCATTGAGCGACGTGACCAAGTTTTGATTGGTTTGCGTGAGTTAGTTTCTAACGCAGTTTCAACTTTGGCAAATAAGTGTGCGTCGATGAATGGACCTTTTTTCAATGAACGAGGCATGAAATTATTCCTTATTTCTTGTTGACACGACGACGGCGGATAATCATGTGGTCAGTACGTTTGTTAGAACGTGTTTTAAGACCTTTAGCCTTTTGACCCCATGGGCTGGTTGGGTGTTTACCGAAGTTACGACCTTCACCACCACCGTGTGGGTGGTCAACTGGGTTCATCGCTGTACCACGAACGGTCGGACGAACGCCACGCCAACGATTAGCACCTGCTTTACCCAATGATTTTAGGTTGTTTTCTGTGTTTGAAACTTCACCAATAACCGCACGACAGTTGACGTGGATACGGCGGGTTTCACCAGAACGTAAACGTACGATAGCATAAATACCGTCACGACCTAGTAGTTGCACGGCAGCACCTGCTGAACGAGCGATTTGAGCACCTTTACCGATTTTTAGTTCGATATTGTGAATCACTGTACCAACTGGGATACTACGTAATGGCATACAGTTACCTGGACGAATCGGTGCTGTTTCACCTGATAGTACAGTGTCGCCTTGTTGCAATTTTTTTGGTGCGATGATGTAACGGCGTTCACCGTCAGCATATTTCAATAGAGCGATGTGTGCGGTACGGTTTGGATCGTACTCGATACGCTCTACGATGGCTGGGATGTTGTCTTTGTTACGTTTGAAGTCAACTAAACGGTAATGTTGTTTATGACCACCACCGATGTGACGAGTGGTAATACGACCGTTGTTGTTACGACCACCAGTTTTGCCTTTTGACTCGACTAATGCTGCATGAGGACGACCTTTATAAAGGTGTGGATGCACCACTTTTTCGACAAATCGGCGACCTGGTGATGTCGGTTTTGCTTTTACGATAGGCATTGTAAGTTATCCTTATTCGTTAACGGCAGCAGGTGTTTCTGCTACGTCTGCATTAACTGCATCTAGTGCAGCAACATCTTGACCAGCTTTTAAGGTCACATAGGCTTTTTTGTAGTCTTGACGACGACCTACCGTGCGACCAAATCGCTTTGTCTTACCTTTAACATTCAAGGTGTTAACTTTAACTACTTCAACACCATCAAACATTAATTCTACGGCTTTTTTAATCTCAAGTTTGGTCGCATTGGTGTCAACTTTGAATACTTGAACACCCAATGTGTCGCCTAAGATTTGAGATTTTTCTGAGAATACAGGTGCTTTTAGTACCTGATATAGTCTTGCGTTATTCATGCTAACACTCCCTCAATTTCTTTGGCGGCTGCGACAGACATGATGACCTTGTCAAATGCGATAAGGCTTACTGGGTCGACTTCACGACTACCTACCACGCTGACATAAGGAATATTGCGAGCGGCTAGATAAAGATTTTCATCAACTTCAGCAGTTACGATTAATGCTTTTGGTGCATTCAAATCTTTAAGTTTAGCAATTAACTCTTTAGTTTTTGGTGCAGACACGGTGATGTCTTCTACCAATACAAGGCGGTCTTGACGAATTAATTCGGCAAGGATACATTGCATTGCACCACGGTACATTTTGCGGTTCACTTTTTGTGACCAGTCTTGTGGTTTGGCTGCAAATGCACGACCACCACCAACCCAAATTGGGCTACGGATTGAGCCAGCACGTGCGCGGCCAGTACCTTTTTGACGCCATGGCTTTTTACCACCGCCAGATACTTCACCACGAGTTTTTTGAGCACGGCTACCTTGACGACCACCTGCTAAGTAGGCGGTAACGACTTGGTGAACGAGGGCTTCATTGAATTCACGACCAAATGCTACGTCTGATAGCTCAACCGCCGAACCTGTTACTGTATTTAGATTCACGTTAATCCCCTTGATTAAGCTTTAACTGATGGACGTACGATAACGTCGCCACCGTTGGCACCAGGAATTGCACCCTTGATTACTAGGATACCTTTTTCAGCATCAACTGAAATCACTTCTAGTCCTTGTACGGTCACACGTTTGTTACCCATTTGACCTGGCATTTTTTTGCCTTTAAATACACGACCTGGAGTTTGGTTTTGACCTGTAGAACCCACAACACGGTGAGATACTGAGTTACCATGAGTCCAGTCTTGTGAACGGAAGTTGTGACGTTTGATACCACCTTGGAAGCCTTTACCTTTGCTAGTACCTGTTACGTCAACGATTTGACCTACGGTAAATACATCGGCTAAAAGCTCATTACCTGCTTCACGACCTTCAAGTTCGCTTTCTTCGACACGAAATTCCCAAGTACCACGACCTGCTGCCACGCCTGCTTTAGCAAAGTGACCTTTTTGGGCAGATGTTACACGTGAATCACGACGTGTACCAGTGGTGACTTGGATAGCTTGGTAGCCATCTGTGTCTTGTGTTTTGATTTGTGAGATACGGTTGGCAGTAACTTCAACAACGGTCACAGGGATAGAAACACCTGCTTCGGTGAAGATACGAGTCATGCCGCATTTTTTTCCGACTAAACCGATCGCCATGTTGTTAACCTCTTAATGTTTACTATTATTCAAGTTAGGTCTGATTCCTAAGGATTGAACCTATGGGGTTAGCCTAATGCGATTTGTACATCAACACCCGCCGCTAAGTCCAACTTCATCAGTGCATCGACTGTTTTGTCAGTTGGCTGAACGATATCTACCATACGTTTGTAAGTACGAATTTCGTATTGGTCACGGGCATCTTTGTTCACGTGAGGTGAAGTCAAGATATTGAAGCGTTCAATGCGAGTTGGTAGCGGTACTGGACCACGAACTTGGGCACCTGTACGTTTGGCGGTATCGACAATCTCTTGAGCCGATTGGTCAATCAGACGATGGTCAAAAGATTTAAGTCTGATACGGATTTTCTGGTTAGCCATGCCAGTAAGCTCCTAAATATGGGTTATAGATATGGGTTAAGTTCTTGCGTTGGGTGTTAAGCTGTTATTGAGTTAGCACCTAACTTAGAACTGCTGGTTGCTTTTTTTGAAAATAAAAAAACGCCAGTTCCACTTGCACTATTGATTTGGCAACTTTTAATAAAAAGTCTGCAAGTAATCAACAGTTGGTGAAACTGTATTTTATATCTTCGTGTCGCAAACGATGGAGCGACTGTATTAAAGGGCTTTATCTTTTTAAAAGATTTGACGAATCATCTTCGCCACCCTGCAATAAGTTAAGTGGGCTGTATTATACAGGGTTTTGAACAGATTGCAACCGTTTTTTGCTGTTTTTATAAAATGGCATTTCTATAAACTGATGCCCAAAATACGCCACAATCACCACCAATATAAAAGTAGGTATAAACAGCCAAACATACATCATCACAGGCTGTGCAAAATCAAACACCTTTAACCCATAAAAAATGCCATAAATCACCACACCATGCAATAAATAAACACTATAACTAACCTCTCCCAAAAACAACAACCCTCGCTGATACAAGCCACCAAAAAAGCTATAACCATTGGCAATAAAACCAAACAGCACCGCCAATACCCCCATTTGCAAAGGCGAATAAGGCTTGGTAAACACCATAATCGCTAACACTGCTATGGGTAAAATAACGTTCAACCATTGGCGATATTGTTGCAATAAATGGCGAAACGTATCAGCAAAATGTATCGCCACCACTGCCCCTGCAAATAGCCAATATAACTGAGTGATGGTATGGCGAAATAAATAAAATGCCAAACTTGCCGTTATCGCAATAAAGGCTATCTGTTTGATAGTTAAGCTAAATTTTTTATGGAATAACATCGCTATTAACGGCAATGCTGAATAAAACGCCCATTCGTATGCCAAAGTCCACACCGCCCCCACAATTAGGGGTTTGGCAAAAAATGGCTTAAACGGCTGAACATCAAACCATAGCCACGGCATTAGCCAGCGTATCAGTGATTCAAGGTCAAGCTGAAAGTGATTTTGACCCCCAATAATGACAACAGATAATAATGCTAAAAATACGAATAATGGGTAAATTCTTTTAATTCGTCCAAAATATAGTGATTGCCAATCGGTATTGAGGTTTTTGAGTTTATTAAAAAACAAAAATCCTGTAATCATAAAAAATAATGACACAGGCACTGCCCCCATATTGAGCAAAAACAACTGACTGGGCGATACCCACCGCCCTGTTTGCCCAAAACCGTAATTGATATAAAAATGAAAGGCAAACACCGCAGTCGCTAAAATCCCTCGTAGCCCATCAATCGGTGATTGGCGAGCCACGACTTGTGGGTCAAGTTTTGGGATAAATGGCAGTCGTGGGGCGATGATACAAAAGCCCACAAGCGTGATGATATAAATGAATGGCAAGTAGATAGAAGGTGGCACAAAACTCTCAATCAACGGTTATAGTGATAGAAATTTAAAATTGGCACGTTTCCGTTCGTGGTGAGCTTGTCGAACCATAACGGAAACCGACCCTTCGACAGGCTCAGGGCGAGCGGTTTCCGTACCAAAAAATAATTTCTATGGCTATAGCTCACTGGCTTTCAGTTGTTTTAACAAATCAATGGTTTCGACCAACGGCAAGCCCACCACATTGCTATAACTGCCATTGATGGCTTTGACCCATGCACCGCCCAGCCCTTGAATGGCATAGCCTCCTGCTTTATCGTGTGGCTCACCTGTTTGCCAATAATCGGTCATCATCGACTCAGATAGTGCCACAAATTGCACTTCGGTTTTGACCAAGGCTTGGGTCGCATGGTCGATTTCAAACTGTTGCCCTTGCCATCGCAGTCGACTGACTTGCACGGCTGTCCATACTTGATGGGTGGTATCACTCATCGCCTGCCACATACGCACCGCTTCGGCAAAATTGGCAGGTTTTTGTAGCACTTCGCCTGTCGCCAATACGCCAATGGTATCGGCGGTAATCACGAATGTCGGCTGGTCAATTTGAGGGATAAGGCTTAATGCGGATTCGGCTTTTTGTTGCACCATGCGAGCAATATAGTCGGTGGGTGATTCGCCATTGGCTTGGGTTTCGTCAATCTCGACCGCAAGGCGTTGATGAGCAATGCCCACTTGATTAAGTAATTCGTGACGGCGTGGGGAAGTCGAAGCAAGGATAATGGATAAATCGTTAAACATAGGATTTTAGGCAATAATCTTTTAAAGATATAGAAAGTTGGTAATGTATAGTCGTTTAACTTAGAAATAAAACAGTTTGGTAGGGGCGTATTGTATACGCCCAAAATTTTCAAGTCTTATTTCTGATTAAATTCTCTATAAAATCGGTAAGTTTTAAACAATAAAAATGTAGGTGCGTATGACGCACCTTACGATTGTCAAAACTTACTTTTGATACACTACCAAAAAAGTTAATGGGTATATTTTGCTAATACTGCCACTAACAAAGGCCAAATAAACACACTCACCACCACTGACCACCATAATTGGGGAGCAAATACCGACTGGGTAAATAAATGCAAGAAAATCAAACAGCTTTGGTAAAGTAACAAGCAAAAACCTGCCAATATCCATACCGAAGTTGAAGAAAGTTGACGTAAATAACCACTGACAAATTTGATAAAAAATGCCATGACCACCGCACATAAGGCTTGCTGTCCCAATCGGCTATCGGTCAAAAAATCCGCCACTAATCCGACAAAAAATGCCACGACCACACCCAATAAGGTCGGCTGAAAAATCAACCAAAAAATCAGCACCATCACCAGCCACATGGGGCGAAACACCACCCAACTGGGGGAAAGCGGATACACGCTTAACACTGATGCAACCAAAAAGCTGATGACCATCATGGTATAAAAATGAGATTTGGTGATTTTTGACACAGGCATAGGATTGGCTTAACTCTTTTGTTGCAGTAATAGCACATACGAGGTGTTCACAAAGTTCGCAGATGGCGTGACCATGATTTTGGCATAGCCCCCTGCTTGCTCGGATTCGACTTTGGCGACACGCCCAACAGGGAATCCTGCAGGAATCCGACCACCTAACCCTGATGAAATCAGCTCATCACCAATTCGTACATCCGATGCCTTAAAGATATAATCTAGCGATAAATATTGTGGATTACCCTTACCTGTAACGATGGCTTTTTGCCCAGTGCGTTTGATGGTCACTGCCACGGATTGTTGGTCATCACTAATCAACAACACTCGACAAGTATCATCATAGACATTGATGACCTGCCCCAAAATGCCTTTTTCGTCCAGTACCGTTTGACCGATTTTGACACCATCTTTTGCCCCTTTATTAATCACGACCATTTGGCGTAACGGATTGCTATCCGTACCAATGACTTGTGATAACACAAGATTAAACTGATCAATGCGTGTGGCGGATAATATCCCTTGCAAGCGTGAATTTTCAGCAATCAAATAATCTTGCTGTTGCAACTGGGCATTAGCATGAGCCAAAGCGGTCTTGAGTTGGATATTTTCTCGGCGAAGGGCTTCTTTACTGGTGGTTGAACCATCGACCCAATGACCAAAAAAACTGGGGTAAGCCGACATTTGGTAAATGGGTTGCATGGAAGCATGGCTAACATTACGCAATGGCTGAAACCATGTGGGATTTTTACTATCCAACAGCATAAACACCACAGCAATAAATGCCACAATCGCTGTTTTTCGCATCGCAAGCGGTTGCTGAGTAAAGATAGTTAAGGACATAAATCATACTTCCACAGATAACGACAATACCGCTAAGAGTAGCGGTATTGAGCAGAACAGGTTAAGTCAATTAAACAAAAATCATGTTTAATGCTTTATTATTGATAAATTCTAATGCTTTACCACCACCACGGCTGACACAAGTCAATGGATCTTCCGCAACGGTGACAGGCAACCCTGTTTCACGAGAAATCAGCGTATCAAGATTACGCAATAATGCACCACCACCTGTCAAGACAATGCCACGCTCTGCGATATCGGCTGATAGCTCTGGTGGCGTTTGTTCTAGGGCGGCTTTTACACCTGTAATAATGCCTGCCAATGGGTCGCTCAAGGCTTTTTGGATTTCGGTTGAAGTGACGGTAAAGCTTTTTGGCACACCTTCTGCCATGCTACGTCCACGTACTTCGACTTCAAGTGGTTTGCCTTCATCAATGGCACAGCCGACTTCGGTTTTGATACGTTCTGCAGTAGTTTCACCAATCACACAACCGTGGGTACGGCGAACATGGGTGATAATCGCTTCATCAAACACATCGCCACCGATACGAATCGAATCAGAATACACACAGCCAGATAAGGCGATGACCGCAATTTCAGTCGTACCACCACCGATATCTACCACCATTGAACCACTGGCATCATGCACAGGCAACCCTGCACCAATCGCCGCTGCCATTGGCTCTTCTAGCAACATGGCTTTATTTGCCCCAGCCGACTCGACCGCTTCACGAATCGCACGGCGTTCGACTAAAGTTGATTTACAAGGAACGCAAACAATGACGTTAGGATTGGCTAAAAAACGCTTGGCTTTGACTTTATTGATAAAGTGCTTGAGCATTTTTTGGGTAACTTCAAAGTCGGCAATTACGCCATCTTTGAGTGGGCGAATTGCGGTGATATTATCTGGAGTGCGTCCTAGCATTTGTTTGGCATCTAAGCCAACCGCCGCCACCGTTGGGTTTTGGGTGCGGTTGCTACGCAAGGCAACTACGGTAGGTTCATTTAGCACAACCCCTTTACCAGGTGTAAAAATCAAGGTGTTGGCAGTGCCGAGGTCGATGGCAATATTACTTGATAAAAATCCAAACAGGCTCATGTATCATTTTCCAGTGAAAGACAAAATACGGTGCAAAAGATAGATATTATAGTTTTCGTGACGTTGCTCACGCAAGATTTTTAGGCAAGATTTGACCTTTTGTAAAGTTTTTTAGCAAAATTAGCCAATCAAGATAAATCCAGCAAGGTGAAATATTGCAACATTTTTACGATAAAATTGAATAGTGCTAGATTATAACGTTAAAATATCGCAAAATATAGTCATTTAATCAGATTAAGCCATGATATTTGATTTTTTTGTGACAAATTATGAAAGAAACAATTCTGTAAGATTACTTAAAGATTCAGCAGAATTTTAATAGGTATCTTTGCCTATTATCACTGAATTGATAAGTTTTTTGACAAAAATAATTTATGTAAGGATTTTTGATGAGCCAATCAATTTCAACCGATGATATTATGAATGTGGCAAGCCTTTCTCGCCTTGCGGTGAATGCCGAGCAAGCAGATAGTTATGCCAAAGATTTGAGTAAAATTTTGGCGATGATGGATATTTTGGCGGATGTGAATACCGATGGCGTTGCACCGCTGACCAATGTGCATGATATGACCCAACGTCTGCGTGAAGATGTGGTCGATGGCAATGGTATCACGGTCAATCGTGAGCTAAATCAGTCAATCGCCCCAAGCGTTGCTGATGGACTATTCCTCGTGCCACAAGTGATTGAGTGATTTTGTAGAAAATTTTTCGTAGGGTGTGTTTTACACACTGCAAGGTTAATACGATGAATCACAAGCCACTTTCTATACAATCCAAAAACTTCAATATTTTAATGGACTGCACCATTCTAAATTGCAAACAAGATAACAATAATCTGCAAATTTATTGCGATTTTTTTGATGAGGCGAATGATAAATATGTGAACTTTACGTTATTTATCAATAACTGCTCTAAAATATTGGAAGATAATGTTTTGATTGATAAATTTTGTACTTATCTAACAGAAGGTAGCGTTGGTGTTTACAACATAAGCGATAATTCTCTTATTCTTGTCACAGAATGGGTGTCTTATCAGCCTAGAGAAAGTTTAGTTCATGTGTATGAATTTTTTAGTGATGATATTTATATTACCTTTTAGTTTTTAACCAAAGATTTAATTTAAAAAGGTGCGTAAAACGTACCCCACGAAACCAAGACAATATCCAGTTTTAACGTATAAAAAGAGAACACCATGACCCAATTTCACCAATTATCCATTAAAGCCCTATCAGACGGCTTACACAGCAAACAATTCAGCAGTGTTGAACTCACCCAACACTTCCTTGACCGCATTGCCAAACACGATAAAGACTTGAACAGCTTTATCACCGTCACCCCAGAGCTTGCCTTAGCTTCTGCTAAACAAGCCGATGAACGTCTTGCCAGTGGCAATGCACATCCGCTAACTGGTATCCCGATGGCACAAAAAGACATTTTTAACACCCAAGGCGTACTCACCACCTGTGGCTCAAAAATGCTTGCCAACTTCGTGTCGCCATACAACGCTACCATTGTCGAACATTGCAATGACGCAGGATTGGTCATGCTCGGCAAGACCTCTATGGATGAATTTGCGATGGGTTCGGACAACGAAAGCTCATATTTCGGGGCGGTGCATAACCCTTGGGAGCTAGACCGTGTACCAGGTGGCTCATCAGGCGGTAGTGCCTCAGCGGTAGCAGGGGGACTTGCCCCATTTGCTACAGGTTCGGACACAGGGGGTTCAATCCGTCAACCTGCTTCTTTTTGTGGCTTGACAGGCATCAAGCCGACCTATGGACGTGTGTCACGCTTTGGCATGGTGGCGTATGCGTCAAGTTTCGACCAAGCAGGGACGTTTGGTAAAACCGCGGAAGACTGTGCCTATTTGCTAGAAGTATTGGCAGGATTTGACCAAAAAGACTCAACCTCTGCCAATAAAGACGTACCAAATTGGGTGGCAGATTTGCAGTCTAAACGCCAGTCCCCCTCTCAATCTGGGGGCGACAAACCTTTAGCAGGGTTAAAAATCGGTCTTCCAACTGAATATTTTGGCAAAGGCTTAAACAGCGAAGTCGATGTGGTGATTAAGCAATCGCTTAAACAATACGAAGACCTGGGTGCGACCATTGTCGATGTCAATTTGACATCCCCTGAAATTACCCTTGCGACTTATTATCTGCTTGCCCCTGCCGAAGCATCATCAAACTTGTCACGCTTTGATGGTGTGCGTTATGGCTATCGCTGTGAAAACCCTAAAGACTTGCAAGACCTTTACACTCGCTCACGTTCAGAAGGCTTTGGGGCAGAAGTGCAACGCCGTATTTTGATGGGGACGTATGCCCTATCAGCAGGTTATTTTGATGCCTATTATGTCAAAGCCCAAAAAGTTCGCCGTTTGATTCGTGATGATTTTAATAAAGCCTTGTCGCAGTGTGATGTCATCGCCACGCCAACCGCCCCAACGACTGCTTACAAAATCGGTGCGTCACTGAGCCCTGCGGAGATTTATATGGGCGATGTTTATACCATTGGGGTGAACTTGGCAGGATTGCCAGCCATCAGCCACCCTATTGGCTTTGACGCCCAAGGTTTAGGCTTGCCTGTGGGCTTGCAGTTGATTGGTAAAGCATGGGCGGAAGATACCTTATTGCAAACGGTAGATGCGTATCAGCAAGCGACCAATTGGCATCAGCAGTTGTCGCCGATTGCGAATCAATAAGACAATATTAATCATTATTCAACGTAATGAATAAAGGCTGTCAAAGTATTACAGTTTATGAATAGTGTGTTTATCAATGCGTTCTTCTCGCAAAGATGACAGGTTGTTTTTAATGCAAAATAAAGTAATTGACTCGAATTTAGAAACCGCTGAAATTCCCGATTGGCATAAAAAGCTACTTGATGAGCGGTTGCATGAAATTGAGAAAAACGGATTTAAAGGCGAAGATTATCACATAGTGATGAAACGTATTCGTGAGAAAATTACTAATAAAAGTGCTTTAAAGGCTAATCGTCCTTCACGAATAGGGATGTTACCTGATATCAAAATTCCTGACGATTTTGACAAAATTGAATTAACAGAATTTGAAGAGAGCGAAATTTTCCCCAAAAATTACAAACCTTAAGTTTTACAAATGATTAAATTTTAAAGTAGGAACAAAAATGAGCGAAACTAACGCCCCAATCCGCAAGGAATTACTCGTTGATGGCTACGAAGTGGTAATCGGTATTGAAATCCACTGCCAACTCAACACCAACACCAAAATCTTCTCGCCAGCCTCGACCCTATTCGGGCAAGAGCCGAACACCCAAGCCAATATCTTAGACTTGGCGATGCCTGGTGTATTACCTGTGCTAAACAAAGAAGTGGTCGAAAAAGCCGTCATGTTCGGCTTGGGTGTGAATGCTGAAATCGGTATGATGAACGCCTTTGACCGCAAAAACTACTTTTACCCAGACTTGCCAAAAGGCTACCAAATCAGCCAAATGGCTCATCCGATTGTCGGACAAGGCTATATTGACATCGTGGTCAATGAAGGCGAAAAAAACGAATACGCCAAACGTATCGGTATCACACGGGCTCACCTAGAAGAAGATGCAGGTAAATCTGTGCATGATGCCGTGCCACAGATGACAGGCGTGGACTTAAACCGTGCAGGTACGCCCCTTATCGAAATCGTGTCTGAGCCTGATATGCGGTCTGCCAGTGAGGCGGTCGCCTATGTCAAAGCGATTCATCAGCTTGTCACTTGGCTTGGCATCTCTGATGCGATTATGGCGGAAGGCTCATTCCGTGCCGACTGTAACGTATCGGTGCGTAAGCCAAATGAGCCGTTTGGCACTCGCAATGAGCTAAAAAATATCAACTCATTCCGCTTTATCGAAATGGCAATCAATGCCGAAATCGAACGTCAAATCGACCTTATCGAAGACGGTGGCAAAGTCCAACAAGCCACTCGCCTATACGACCCTAGCACCAATACCACCCGTGCCATGCGTACTAAGGAAGAAGCCAACGATTACCGCTACTTCCCAGACCCTGACCTATTGCCTGTGCATATTGATGAAGCGGATTTTGAGGCGATTAAAGCCAAATTGCCAGAATTGCCAGTCGCTCGCCGTGAGCGTTTTCAAGCGGATTTGGGCTTATCAGAATACGATAGCCGTATTTTGACTGCCAGTCGTTCGTTAGCGGATTACTTTGAAAATGTGGTCGAAAAAGTGGGTAAAGATAGTGCAAAAATGACCGCCAACTGGGTGATGGGTGACTTACTTGGTGCGTTAAACAAAGATGAAAAAACCATTGAGCAATCACCGATTAGCGTAGGGCAATTTGCCAAACTCATCGAACGTATCAAAGACAATACGCTATCGGGCAAACTTGCCAAGCAAGCCTTTACTGCCCTGTTTGCGGGTGAAGGTGGTGATGGTGATGATGCTGTCGATAAAATCATTGCTGATAAAGGCTTGAAGCAAGAAACCGATACAGGGGCGATTAAAGCTATTGTGGAAGAAGTCTTGGCAAACAATCAAGTGATGGTTGATGAGTATAAGTCTGGGAAAGAAAAAGCCTTTAATGGTCTAGTCGGACAAGTGATGAAGGCCAGTAAAGGTAAAGCGAATCCTGCTCAAGTCAATGAATTGTTAAAGTCGTTGATTGGGTAAAAATAAAAACCCATAAATTAACAGCTCGTACACGTTGCAAAAAATCTAAAATTGTATATAATAGCAAGCCTATTCGGGGTGTAGCGCAGCTTGGTAGCGCACTTGCATGGGGTGCAAGGGGTCGCGAGTTCGAATCCCGCCACTCCGACCAAACAACATATTAAGGGCGTTCGTTATAGTTCACGAACGCCCTTTTTATATGGGTTTCAGCCATCTAGCCGTTCATTGCGGTTCAGTCAAATTCCTTTAAATTCACGAATAATTACGGTATATTTTACGGTATATTTTTATACCGTTGGAAATATACCGTCATGCCCCTAACCGATACCCAAATCAGAAAGCTAAAACCAACCGATAAATGCACACCATCACGCCCCGATAAGTACAGCGATGGCGATAACCTACGCTTGTGGGTTCGCCATACTGGTAACAAGGTATGGGTAAGCGATTATACGTTTGGCGGTAAACGTGAAAGCCTTACCATTGGCAAATACCCTACAATGACACTTCAACAGGCAAGAGAACGCAACAACCAAATAAAAGACATGATAGCCAACGGTATAGACCCCAAAGCGGAAAAGAAAAAATATACCGCAATTCGTGACGGTATAAACCAGTTTTCCAATTTAGCCGAGCAATGGCATGGCAAACGAAAGGACAGTATCAAGGCAGGAACTTTCAGCCGTGACTATAGCCTATATGAGCGTGATATAAAGCCATTTATCGGTGGCAAGGACATTACCACCATTAACCCACTTGAGATACTGGACATCGCCCACCGTATCGAGAACCGAGGGGCAGGCGATATGGCAAGGCGAGCCATTGGACAGATTGGGCAAGTTTTTACCTATGCCATGCGGTTAGGTATTGTCACGTCAAATCCTACCTACAAACTAAGCGAGGCATTAGCCCCACGCAAACAACAGAGTTTTGCACGGATTACCTTTCACCAGTTGCCCAAACTGCTAAACACCATTGACAGCTACAAGGGCGATTTACTCACCAAACTGGGCTTTTACCTTTTGGCTTATACCTTTGTGCGTACCAATGAATTACGCTTTATGCAGTGGGATGAAATAGACTGGCAAGCCAAATTATGGCGAATACCCTCCGAACGCATGAAAATGAACCGCCCTCACATTGTACCGCTTGCCCCTCAAGTGTTGGCAATACTGGAACAAATCCGTGAGTTAGGTTTATCCGATACTTACGTTTTTTATAATTCGTCACGCCAACAGCCATACAGTGAGAATGTTTTTACCAATGCTTTAGATAAGATGGGCTATCGTGGCTTGATGACTGGTCACGGCTTCCGTGGGCTTGCCAGTACCACCCTACACGAACGCCAATACCTGCATGAAGCTATCGAATTGCAACTAGCCCACGACAAGGAAAACAAAATCAGCAAGGCATACAATGGGGCAGAGCATTTGCTTTATAGGGTCAAGATGATGAACGAATGGGCGAACATGATTGATGACGCTAAGGCAGGCAAGATAGATAATTTAATTCATTTTGCCAGTAGCAAAGCAATCAAAGCTATAAATGAGTAAGCGACCATGATAAGGAACTGGAACGGCAGGAGTTTACATTGGTTCATTACGGTTTATAGCGGTGCGTTTTGTGCTATAATTACTGACATGAATTTAATAAAATATCACACAAGTATTTGATATTTATAAAAAATATACTGACATTTTTAATGACATTTTACCGTGAAAGGCAAACGCCTTGAAAGTTTTAAAGGTGACCTAGTGGCGATACAGAGGGCTATGCGTGATGAATGAGCCAAAACACAAAGTAGTTTTAACCCAGTATTTTATGGAGTGGTATAACAGTTTGACGGAAGACGAGCAGGACACCATACAGGCGAATATCATTATTCTACAGCAATATGGTTACCAGTTGGGCAGACCGAAAGCCGATACGATACACGGCAGTAAACTAACCAATTTGAAAGAGTTACGCATACAGCATGAGGGCAGACCGTACCGAGCATTTTTTGTGTTTGACCCTAAGCGAAATGCAGTTTTATTGTGTGGTGGCGATAAGACAGGCGATAAACGCTTTTATGACAAGATGATACCCATAGCCGAAACAGTTTATAAAGACTACTTAGCGGAGAATAAAGACCATGAGTAAATTTACCAATTTTGATGACCTTTATAACGCCCTACCCAATGACCGTAAGGCAAAGATACAAGCCAAAGTTAGACAACTTGAGCAAGAAATTAGCCCTATTGCTGATGGGGAAAGCCAAGAGGTAACGATTACTTTGCCTAGCAATATTTTGGCATGGTTGAATAAAAACCGCCAACAGGGGCAAGACTTGCCAACACAGGTAAATCACTTATTGGACGAGGCTATTTTAAATCACGCTATGGCGTAACCACTTTTGCAAGGCTAGGAGTAATTAACCGAACGGCTATACTTCGCACCGAATAGCCAACGCCTTGCACCCTCTTTTGATTGGTGCGTATTGGTGCGAGATTGTGGAAAGCATAACCATTGAGGACACATTAAAATTACTAAGTGAGGGATTACAGAAAACATGGACAAGGCATAAACTAGCCGATTATTGCAGAAGTGGACAGTTCACCCCCTATTTTGAGTTTGTGGGGGGCGTATCAAAAACCACGCAAATAGATTTTGATTTTAACAACGTTCCCCCCAGTTTGGGGGAAAACGCTCACAAGCAACCTATAAACAACCCACAAAAAAGCACGATTTTGCTATATAACGAGTTATTGCTATCAGTGGTAAGAAATCCCAAACGCACCGCCCCAGTAAACTATGGCAAAGAATACGACCCACGGACAGGAGAGGTGTACGAAGACATTTACCAATTATGCCCCATTGGTTATTTTAATGCTGAAAATGTCAACCTTTTGGATACTTACACCCCACCAAATGATTATTTTTATGAAGTTACCACAGATGACATTTTATTCAGTAAGTCTAGGATAATGGACTACATAAAAACCATTAATATGTTTGATGACCTTACCGAACCCAAAACCACGCCAGCCGATGACGAACCAAAAGAAAGTGTTTACCATCTTGTAAATGCTATGAAAACACTATTACTAGACCCACAATTAACAGGGCAGTTTTTCCAAGATAAAGACAATGAAAACGCACCTAAAAAGCCTACACAAACCATGTTAGCAAAACACATAGAAAGCATGAAAATTAGAAACTTAGGCGAACGCACCATTAACGGAATTTTTGCACAAGCTAACAAAATCAGTTAGCCCCACCTTTTGCAAATTGCAAATTGCTTTTGGCAGTTTGCAATGACCTACCACTACCCCACCACCTAAGATAACCCCAAGCGAACCGCATAGCATTAAGCGGTTTTTTATTAACACGCTATGGAGTTATCAGCATGACCCAAAACCAACCTATCACCCTACCCCCTCAAGGCGTAAGCCGTGCCAAGCAGATTTTACAGCTTGTACCGATTGGCAAAACCACACTTTACAAACTGGTAAAGCAAGGCAAATTCCCACAGCCCATAAAGCTAGGCGAGAATACCACCGTTTGGCGTAATGCCGAAGTGTTGGCATGGCTTGACAACCTAGACAGCCAAACAGCATAAGGGGCAGAGCATGACAGCAAACACCCCTAGCCCCAATGATACGACCACCCACAAACGCCAGTTACTTGCTCACCTTATGACTGGTAAAAAGCTAACCACCATCACCGCATTAGAGCATTACCAATGTTTTGCTTGCTCACAGCGGTTAGGGGATTTACGCAGAAATGGCGTACCAATTCAAAGCCAATTTATCAAACTAGCCAATGGTAAGCGTGTAAAAGAGTATTGGCTAGAGCCTAGCTACATTCAAAAGGAGGGGCAATAATGACAGACTTATACAAAGACACCACCCCACAGCCTAAACGCTCACAGGTGGCAAATGGTGAGCATGGCAAGGGTATGGCTATGCTATGCGAGATTATCCACACACTTATCACCGTTACCATGTTGGCAGGCGTGTTGCTATTGGTTATCCATTGCCAACCACTACACGCAAAAAACAAACTTCTTTCCGTTGTGGGAATTCCCACAACGAACAACAGTTTATTAAATAACTTAGATAATAAAAACTTGCATATTTTTACGGATATGGGGGATAATACAGACCTCTCAAAAAACAATAGCGGACAAGCCAGCCGTTACCCATTGGCTTTTTTTGTGCCTAAATCATTGCAAGCCTCTCAAGCGACCAATGCCAAAGACACAACCCACCTACCCCCATTCTTAGGGGTAAACCATCATATCATGCCATCAATGGCAATCAGTTATGGTGGGGTGACATTGCAAAATAAGCGTAAGCCAATATGCAGGGCGGTTACTATTGTTACCGAGAGTGAACCCCACCACCCTATGATTTTTCATAGCGTGGTAACTACTCAAAAAACAATAGGAGGGCATTACCATGCCTAAATCAACTCACACCCCTATCAAAAAACCTCACACCGTTACGCTAAATGAAATTGACCTTTGCCAATTACTCGATGAAATCGAGGGGGTTAATTGTGCCATTGACGATGTAACCAAAGCACTGAACCTTATCCGTTTTGGTGATGACAACACGCCAGCCAAAGCCCTTGCTAGTCTATCTATTGAAACCCTTTGCACATGGGGCGAAATCTTAGCGGTAGCCCATGCTGATTTAACCAAAACAATGCAGGGGGTAAGCCATGAGTAACCGCCCTCAACGTGGCAAAAATAAGGGGCGTACAGCCCTTTATTTTCCAAAGTGGCATTACACCACCCCCCACACCGATAAACGCAACCAACGCAACGCTATCGCCAATGGCAGGGGGATTTTCAAATGAAAAATAAACCAGTCATTATGCTAACGAAAGCCCTTAACAAGGAATACCCCAAACGGAGCAAAGCAAAGTTTAAAAACTTTCCCCAGTGGGTAACACAGTCATGCACCAAAGCCGATTTAAAAGACGGCTTTATGATTGGTGCAGAGTTTTACCGCCCTGTTTATGGCATTGCCATTAATGGGGTTTATATGCCCTACCGTTTTGACAATAAACACGCCAGCCAAATGTTACACAACCATTTGCTACCACAATTTTTACAGCGTGGGGCGAAGTTTGATACTGGTATTTTGGGCTTTCAAGTATTTACCGAGGGGGATTTAACCAATGAACAATAAACCAAACTTAGAGCAAGCCACACGCCACCTAAACGCCCTAGCCCCCAATGGTGGGGCGTTTACCTTTTGCACCATCAAAGGCAAAGTAACAAAGCATTATCACGGAACGCTTGAGCAACACGCCACCCAATTAACCAAAGCAAATGAGCAAGGGGCAGGCGTGTTTGTGACAGTAAACAAAACTGATGGCAAGGGCAGAAAGGAGGAAAACATAACGGCGGTGCGTGGGCTGTTTTTGGATTTTGACAACGAGCGAGGGCAACGCACTGATGACCTGTTAAGCCTAGATTTATTCCACAGTGAAGCATTAACGCCCAGTATGATTGTGGAAAGCTCAACAGGCAAACATCACGCCTATTGGTTCGCTGATGGGATACCATTGGATAAATTTAGCCAGTGGCAGGAAAAGCTAATCCATCACTATAGCCACCTGTTACCAATGGATAAAATCGACCTATTAAAGGACTTGCCTAGGGTAATGCGATTGGCAGGGTTTTATCACACGAAAGGCGAGCCAGTTATGACAAGGATTGTCTATCCAAGGGAGGGCGAGGCGATACAGCGTTACACATTGGCAGAGATTGGGGCGTTTATTGACAGCTTGCCCACCTATGACAGGCAGACAAGCCAAAAGACAACGGACAGCAAACACAATGACATTGTATCAGATGATTGGGACTTTACCAAAGATGAACCGTTAGGGTTATCAGTGGCAGAGATTAAGCACTATTTGCAATATGTCACGGATAATGCGGATTATGACACATGGCTAAAAATGGGAATGATACTTCACCATGAATTTAGAGGCGATAGCGAGGGGTTAAACTTGTGGGATAGTTGGAGTGACACCGCCCATAATTATGCAGGGTATGACGAATTAGCCGAGAAGTGGCAGACGTTTGACAGCTTGCCCAAAGATACGCCCATAACACTTAGAACGCTGATTAAATGGGCGATGGATAATAAGGGTTTTAAACCCTACCAAATCGACATTACGGACGCTTATACCGTCATTGCACAACTTGCCACACTGGACGAAACCGCCTACCAATTACAACGAAAAGAAAAGGCAAAACAGATTGGCATTACCCCCACAGGGTTAGACAAAGCGGTCAACGCAGAACGCAAAAAAATTGATAATGAAACCCAAGCTAAAGTTGTGGACGATACCGAGCCACACACCGAAGCAGTCAACGGCAACGCCTTAGCCGATGAAATTTATTCACTGGTGAAAGCACATATCGCCTGTGAGGATTCCATAGCAGTAACAGCCACACTATGGATATTCTTTACATGGTGCATTGAGGTAGCCTATATCGCCCCCATTGCGTGGATAAATGCACCAGAGAAAAGGTGCGGAAAAACACAATTAGCCAAACTCATAGGGCGTATGAGCAAAAGAGCATTGTTTGCTAGTGGTATTTCGTCAGCCTCTTTATTTCGCACCGTGGATAAATTCAACCCTACTTTTATCATTGATGAAGCGGACAGTTTTATCAAAGATAATGAGGATTTAAGGGGTGTTATCAATGCAGGTTTTAGCCGTGACAATCCGTATATTATCCGTTGTGTTGGTGAGAACCTAGAGCCAACGCCTTTTAATGTTTTTGGGGCAAAGGTGATAAGTGGTATCGGTAAATTGCCTAGCACCATCACAGACAGGTCAATATCGCTCACACTTCGCAGGGCATTACCAACCGAGGATATCAAACGGTTGCGAGATTTACCCATTTCAGTAACCGAAGCTATTAAATCGAAGTTGGCAAGATGGGCTAATGACCATAGCCAACAGGTATGCACCGCAAAGCCAACCCTACCGCAAAGCATTTATAACCGTGAATATGATACATGGGAAATATTGTTTCAAATCGCCCACGTTTTAGGCGGTGATTGGCTAGAGCGTGTAACAGTGGCTTGCCTAACTATCACAGGAAACGAACCCACAGAGCCTAGCCTAAATGAGCAGTTACTCATGGATATTAAGACCCTATTTGAACGCCATAGCCTTGAGCGTATTTCCAGTAAAGATTTATTGGCAGGACTTACAGGGGGATTGGGTGATGAGTTTGGGGAGCATGAACCCATGATATGGGAAACCTATAATCATGGTAAGCCAATGAGCGATAGGCAACTTGCCAAACGATTAAAGGATTTTGGGATTAAGTCTATAAAAATCCGTTTTGATGATAAAACCTTAATGGGATACTACAAAAAGGATTTTTCAGACGCTTTTAATAGATATTTGCCCCAGTAACCCTATTTTATACGGAACAATGGAACAAACCAGTAATAGCAAGGCTTACAGCCGATTTTTATACGGAACATTATTTAATCGTGTTCCGTATAAAAACAACCGAAAACCCTTGATTTTACTAAGTTGTTCCATTGTTCCGCTTAAACACCCCCCACTTGAGAGAAAATAATAAAGTAGTGGTTAAATTGGCAGGCGTGGCGATGATTGGGGCATGGTTTAGGCTATGCCCTTTTTATGGAATCCGAAAATAGGTTAAAACCTCATTTTTTAGCCAAAAATGTAGTAAAAAGCAGTATTTTTACCTCAAAAACAACCAAAAAATACTAAAAAACCTTACTTTTTGACCCAAACACAGCTTAAAAACCACCAAAAACGCCCTAGTTACTTCAACAAAATAACCATTTTATAAAATCCACTGTAGCCCTTGCCAGTCATAGGCTAAAGGCATATTTCATGGTAAACTATTGTTAAATTTGCCTAGTGATTTAGATATGGGAAAACTAGCCACCACACCACATTTAAGCCAATATCCAAAAATCAGCGTTGCTGATTATAAAGACCGCTTGCAACCAAACGCCACAAGCCTAACCCTAGATTATCGTTTTAGGGATAAGGCATACCATTACAATATCAGTTTGACAAAAACAGCGTGTAATTATGGCGGATATCAATATTGGTTTATTTGCCCTCATTGTGGTAAGCGTGTGGGCGTGTTGTATTGTGCAGGGCTATTTGTGTGCAGGCATTGCATTGGAGCGAACTATACCACCCAGTTAATGCAACCATTGGACAAGCTATTTGTAAAGGTGGAAAAGATACGCCACCGCCTAGGGTGGCAAGCAGGCATAGCAAACGGACACGGCAACCGCCCCAAAGGTATGCACCACAAAACCTATTTTAAACTCACCCATCAGCATGATAGTTTGGTAAATAAAATCTGTGGGGCAAGTTACAGGCAGTTGGGCATTACCCCACCCAAACACTTACAAGAATAAAGCCGTAAAAATTGGACAGTGGTATTTTTCGCCTTGCCAACCCCAAAAAACATTATCAGTTACAAAAAATATTCCAAAGCCAAAAATGATTAAAAAACGTCAAAAAATAGGGGTGACTTTTGAAAATCACGGTATATTTTACGGTATATTTTTTTGTTGAAATCTTAAAACCCTTTAGTATCAATGGTTGTAGCGTGTAGTTTGGTTTACGCCACTCCGACCAAACAACATATTAAGGGCGTTCGTTATAGTTCACGAACGCCCTTTTTATATGGGTTTCAGCCATCTAGCCGTTCATTGCGGTTCAGTCAAATTCCTTAGCGTATATTGTGGTTCGATATTTGTATTAAAATGTACGCCATATTGCAAGGAGTAAAGAAAACGCCTTGCTCCCTATGTTAATTGGTACAAGTGTGGTAAAAAATTACTTATTTTTTTAATGACCTGGCTTTATATTCAAATAGATATAACCAAAACAAAAAAACCTCTGGAGATTTCAGAGGTTTTTTGTTTAATTCATTAGAGCTTTATATATTGGGGCGAATGATGGGGCTCGAACCCACGACAACCGAGATCACAACCCGGGGCTCTACCAACTGAGCTACATCCGCCATAGTAAATTATATTGTGACACAAACACGCAATATGGCGCGCCTGACAGGATTCGAACCTGTGACCACCTGCTTAGAAGGCAGATGCTCTATCCAACTGAGCTACAGGCGCATAAAAAAAAGCCTGTTCGGCTCTTTGCTCTTTGTAGTAATTGATAACTACCAATCACAAAGAGTGGTCGGGGCGACAGGATTCGAACCTACGACCCCCTGCTCCCAAAGCAGGTGCTCTACCAAGCTGAGCTACGCCCCGACATTTACTTACCTTTTAGTGAGTTCTTTAACTCTTCGCTAAGTGGTGCGTATAATATAGCAAGCGTGTATCTCTGTCAACGGTTTTTTTCATTTTTTGTGATTTTTCTTTATCGGTTTTATTTTGCCTAGTTTTTAACCGCTGAGTTTTTAATAAAATATAACGTGGGTAACGCTATGCTAACCCACGCTACTTTGTTATGGTGCAACAGCGGTCTATGACTGTTTGGCTTTTAGGCTTGCCCCAAATGCTAACATTCTATCCAGTGGGATTTTGGCTTTTTCAATCAAATCCGCATCGACCAAGATTTCGTGAGTTTGGGCGGTTGGTGTGCCGATACTTTCGAGAGCGTTGATGATTTGGTCGAGGTCATTCATCGCCATCCAAGGGCAATGAGCACATGAGCGACAGGTCGCCCCCTCCCCTCGTGTTGGGGCTTCAATTAGCACTTTATCTGGGGCGGCTTGTTGCATTTTATAAAAAATACCACGGTCAGTCGCCACGATAAACATTTTATGTGGTAAGGTCTGAGCGGCTTTGATTAGCTGACTGGTACTCCCCACCGCATCAGCGATTTCGGTCATTTCAATCGGTGATTCTGGATGTACCAAAATACCTGCCTCTGGGTACATTTCTTTCATGGTAGCAAGGCTACGACTGCGAAATTCTTCATGTACGATACATGAGCCGTCCCACAACAGCATATCTGCTCCCACTTTGCTTTGGATATAACGTCCAAGATGTTGGTCAGGGGCCCAAATGATTTTTTCGCCCTCACTGTCCAAGTGGTCGATAAGTTCAACGGCAATGCTGGAAGTCACGACCCAATCAGCACGAGCTTTCACCGCTGCCGAGGTATTGGCATATACCACCACGGTGCGGTCAGGATGTTGGTCGCAAAATGCACTAAAATCTTCAATCGGACAGCCCAAGTCCAGTGAACAAGTGGCTTCGAGGGTTGGCATTAGCACGGTTTTTTGTGGGCTGAGGATTTTGGCAGATTCGCCCATAAATTTGACCCCTGCAACTATCAGCACATCTGCGGTGCTATCTCGCCCAAAGCGTGCCATTTCCAAGCTATCCGACACGATACCGCCTGTGGCTTCGGCAATGGCTTGAATGTTTGGGTCGGTATAATAATGGGCAATTAAGGTGGCGTTATGTTGTTTTAATAGCTCGCTAATACGCTGTTTTTTAACTTCAAATTCTGCGTCATCAATTTGGATGTCTTGGGGAATGCCGAGTTTATCAAGATGTTCTTTGACGATTTGTTTGGCAGAAACGTCTATCAGCTGTTCTTTCATGGGGGCATTGGCGGATTGGCTAGTCATGTTGGCGAAGTCCTTTTGATTATTTAAATTTGGCGGATTTTAGGCTAACTATAGCAGATATTATGAGGCTTTTTGGCAAAATTGCGGTTTTATGCAGAATTTTTTTGTGAAAAGTGCTATATTCAAATATAAAATACACAACATTTTATGACAATTTTATGAATTTTTAAATTTTTTATCTGAAAATAAGGCACTTCCATCATGGCAACCTCTTGGATAGCTGATTTACCAACGTATCCTTATCAACAAATCATCACCATTTTTGCTACGGCGGTGGGCTGTGGTATGTTGATTGGGATTGAGCGTGAACGCCATAATACGGCTCGTGGTAAGCCGTCTTTTGCAGGTTTTCGCACCTATGTATTGATGAGTTTGATGGGGGCAATGAGTTTTTTGTTTGGCGTTGCCACAGGCATTGTAGGGCTGATGTTTGCCAGTGGGGTGGCGTTGGTATCGCAATCTAAAAACACCCATGAAAGCCCCGGTATCACCTCAGAAGTGGCATTGGTGATGAGTTTTTTGATTGGGGCATTGTGCGTATGGCAACCTTTGGTGGCGACCAGTAGTGCGGTGATTGTGACTGGGTTTTTGTTATCCAAAAGCTCACTCGATAACTTCGCCAGTCGTTGGCTTACCGAGGCAGAAATGCGTGATGGTACGATGTTATTGGCATTGGCGTTGGTGGCGTTGCCCTTGATGCCAAACAAACCCTACTGGGGAACGGTGCTAAATCCCTATGTCACGGTACGGTTATTAATTTTGATTTTGGCGGTGCAGGCGGTGGCTCACCTTGCCAAACGCTTGTTGTCATTGCGTCATGCGATGTCGCTAAGTAGCCTTGCCTCTGGTTTCGTATCGAGTACCGCCACGGTTGCCAGTCTTGGGTTACAGGTGCGGACAGGTATGGCTTCACCCAAAGTCAATGCAGGCGGTGCGTTGATTTCGTGCGTAGCGACCTTAATTCAATTTATCATCATTGCCAGTGGGACAAATATGGCTTGGCTAAAAGTGGTGATTTTACCTGTGATTGTCGGCAGTATCGTGGGGGCAGTTTGGGGCTTGTGGCTGTTAAAATCACCCAAAAATATCAACCATCCCCCTACCCCAACCGCCTCACCTAACGTAACTGAACTGACGGCTGATAATGCCCAAACTGCAACCACACCAATGGTGAATGACAAAAATAACCGTATGTTTAGCCTAAAAGAGGCAGGGCTAGTGGCGGTGGCATTGACGCTGATTCAAGTGATGATTTATGGCTTGGGGCAATTATTGGGTGATACAGGGCTGATGGCAGGGACGTTACTGGCGAGTATCTTTGAGATTCATGCGGCGATGGCGGCAGTGTTTGTGCAAGGCTCGCCTCTGCTATCGTTTAGCAATGCGTTGATGATATCATTCTTGCTTGGGATGACGGTGCATAGCATTGCTAAATCGGTGAATGCGGTACTCACAGGCGGTTGGCAATATGCCCGTTATTTTATGGCAGGACTGTGGGTACAGACTTTGGTGTTTAATGGGATTTTGGTTGCATTGATGGTGTGGGGGTAATTTCTATCAATTTCTGTTTATTGGTAATTTTTTTTGATTAAGCTAGGGCTTACAAAAAACTATCATGTGTAGGTTGGGTCGAAGTATGAGACCCAACGTAATTTATTGATAATGTTGGGTTTCGCACGCTCAACCCAACCTACATTCTATAAAAATTTGTAATTCCCATAAGGTAATTTTGATGAATATACCCAATCTTTTGCTCGATGAATCAACATCCAACACCGTTCAAAATTTGGAAACAGTGAATAATGATGGAGATTTATCTGATGAATCCATTCGTCAAGTGATCAATCCCGAACGCCTTGCTCAATTATTATCGCAAGCAGACGCTTTTGGGGTGGTAAATTCAGAAAAATTGGATGATTTTTAACGCAAGTTTACCGTTTAACAAGTTTCGTTATCAAATTGCGTTCACTATACCCAACCACGCCGATATAGCCGATTAACAATAAATTCGACCACCAAAATTGATGATTAAATACCGTAACAATCACCACACTACACACGCTTAACAATGCCAAAAATCCCAAGATTTTTTTGGTTTTATACGGAATCGGATAAAAGTGTTGCCCCAAGCCATACGACACCACCATCATCAAGGCATACACGAACAGCGTCACCCAAGCCGACACCATAAAGCCATATTTTTGCAAAAATAGCATGTGTAAAAGAATGGTCAAGCCTGCCCCCACCCACGAAATTGCCGAGCCAATCCCTGTGCGGTCGGTGACTTTATACCACGTTGATAAGTTATAATAAATCCCAAAACACAAATTCGCAATCACGATAATCGGCACGATATTAATCGCCGTCCAATAGCTCTCATCGGTGATAAACAGGCGTTTTAGCCAACCCATATTGGCAATAATCCCCAACGCCACCACCGAAGCAAACAGGGTAAAATACTCAGTCATCATGGCATAGGTGTTTTTGGCATCGGCATTTTTCATTTGTTTAAACAAAAACGGCTCAATCCCCATGCGGTATGCCGTGACAAACAAGGTCATCAATACCGCCAATTTATAACAACCGCCATACGCCCCTGCGTCGGCTTTATCAATCATATAATATTGAATGATTTTGTCAAAATTTTCATTCACCATAAACGCCAAACCTGCGAGCATCACAGGGTACGAATAGCGAATCATTTTACCAAATAACGCTTTATCAAAGCTAAATTTCACCTGTTTGACAATCGGCAATAACATGATAAAGGTGGCGATACTGGCGACCAAATTGGCAAAAAACGGATACGACACTTGTTCGGTTAAACCAAAACTTTTGGCAGATTCGATTGGGATAAAACGGAACAGGGCAATCACCAACACGGTCTGAATAACAATCGAAGTCACTCGAATCACCGAATATTTGACAGGCTGATTATGGTAACGAAGCCACGCAAACGGCAAGGTACACACGGCATCAAAAAACGCAATCCACGCAAACCAACGCAAAAACTCAGGGTGTTTGGCATAATCAAGGACTTGCGACAATGGCTGACTAAACGCCAAAATCGCCAATAAAAACACCCCTGCCATCCCAGTGATAAACCAAAAACTGGTACTGAACACAGTTTTTTCACCACCGACAACTTCTTCTTTGTCCGAAGCAAAACGGAAAAATGCGGTTTCAAAGCCAAAGGTCAGCACGATATTGATAAAGGCAATCCACGCATACAAACTTGTAAAGACGGCAAAGGCTTCTTTGTCAATGTAGTGGATATATAAGGGATTGAGTAAAAAAGTGATAACACGAGGCAAAATCGCCCCAATGCCGTAGATGATGGTTTCGCCCAATAATCGCTTGATATTCACAATATTGCCTATGACCGATGACAGGTATAAATAAAAGTTAAGATGAAAAAATTTTGCCTATTTTAAAGCAAAGCTTGTCAATATGATATGTTTGTTTTGAATTGCCAAATGGAACAACCCTATTCAATCGTGGTATAATCAACAAATGACGTTTTATCTTTGTCAAATACCCATAAAAATCAATCAAATAACAAAACAAGGGCTAATAAAATGAAAAACCTCAACCCTAGTCACCCATTATTCATCAGCTCACTCCTTGTTTCTACGTTAGCCTTAGTCGGCTGTAGCAGTGGTTCATCGAATAACGCCAAATCCTCTAATTCCCCAACGCCAAACAAACCTACGCCTGCTTCTAGCGTACCACCCACCCCAACACCCAATCAACCTAGCCCTGCTTCCACTGTCGCTCCTACTCCTACCCCAACACCAAATCAGCCTAACCCTAGCCCTGCCCCAGCCTCGTCACCCTCATCGACCACACCATCAGCACCAACTACGCCAACTACACCAACTACGCCATCGACACCCTCTAGCCCTAGCACACCCCAAACGGTTCAGTTTAACAACAGCCAAACTGGGGAAGCCATCAATGCTGTGTGGTATCCACCTGTTTATGACGGCAAACCAAAAGCGGTAGTGGTTGCGTTGCACGGCTGTGGCGGATTATGGTCAAGTAGCACCACCCAACCGCAAAAACTCTCTCAACGCTACCGAGAGTATGTGGCTCAATTTCAGCAACAGGGATTTGGCGTGTTACTACCAGACAGTTTTACCCTACGCAATTTGACCAATGTTTGTCAAACGACTTATGACACTCGCCAACTGACCACCAGTGAGCGTGCAGGCGATGCCACAGGGGCGTTAAAATGGCTTGCCTCACAGCCGTATATTGACATGAGCCATGTTGGTTTGGTCGGTTGGTCAAATGGGGCAACCACCAGTTTACGAGTGCGACTGCAACAAGCCAAAGCCACTGACCCAACCCAGCCCAACTTTGCGTCAACCGCCGTATTTTACCCCGGCTGTGCCAGTATCGCTTCCAAAAATGCGTCATTGGGCAAAGCCCCATTATTGATTCAAATTGGGGCGGATGATGACTGGACACCTGCTAAAGATTGCGAACAATTACTTAGCCAACGCCAATTAGCAGGTGAGCCATTTGAGTTAAAAATCTATCCCAATAGCTATCACGGCTTTGACAGTAATGACCCTGTGAAAGTCCGCCTTGATGTGCCAAATGGGGTCAATGGGGAAACCGCAGGCGTGCATCAAGGGGGCAATCCTGTGACCAATGCACAAGCCAAAGCAGAACTGGACGCATTTTTACGCCGTACGTTAATCGCCAATTAAGCAATAAGCAAATCGTAGGGGCGTAATGCTTACGCCCTGTTTAAAGTTTTAGCGATTGGGCTTATGCAATAAGCCCCTACAAGCTGAAAATCATAAAAAAAGAGCGTATCCAATACGCTCTTTTTTTACATCATTTTTTATCAAACATCCAAATAATCCAAAATACCTTTGGCAGCTTCACGCCCTTCCCAAATGGCTGTCACCACAAGGTCAGAACCACGCACCATATCACCACCTGCGAAGATTTTTGGGTTTTTGGTTTGGAATTTATAGGTTTGCTGTTCTGGAGCAATCACTCGACCGCTATTGTCCATCTCAATGCCTTGGGCAGTAAACCAATCTGCAGGACTGGTACGGAAACCAAACGCCATAATTACCGCATCGGCAGGTAGCATTTCTTCTGAATTTGGCACTGGCTCTGGGCTTTGGCGACCACGATTGTCTGGTTTACCCAGTTGCGTGGTAATGACTTTCACGCCTGTGACTTTACCATTTAAGCCCATGATTTCAATTGGTTGACGGTTAAACAGGAATTGAACCCCTTCTTCACGGGCATTACGCACCTCACGGCGTGAACCGGGCATATTTTCTTCATCACGGCGATAGGCACAAGTCACTGAAGTCGCCCCTTGACGGATACTGGTGCGGTTACAGTCCATGGCGGTATCACCACCACCGAGTACGACCACTCGCTTGCCTGCCATATCAATGTAATCACTGGCATCTTTTTCCCACCCTTGACAGCGATTGACATTGGCAATCAAGAAATCAAGGGCATCATACACGCCTTCCAGTTCTTCACCTGCATAACCGCCTCGCATATAGGTATAAGTCCCCATACCCATAAACACCGCATCGTATTCGGCTAAAATCTCATCAATGGTAATGTCTTTACCAATCTCGGTATTAAGGCGGAATTCAACACCCATGCCTTCAAACACTTCACGGCGACGACGCATGACATCTTTTTCCATTTTAAATTCTGGAATACCAAAGGTCAGCAATCCACCAATTTCTGGACGTTTGTCAAACACCACAGGTTTTACGCCGTTGCGAGCCAAAATATCCGCACAGCCAAGACCTGCAGGGCCTGCACCGATGACAGCGACTTTTTTATCCGTCCAAGTCACGCCACTCATATCAGGTCGCCAACCCAACGCAAAGGCGGTGTCGGTGATGTATTTTTCGACATTACCAATAGTCACTGCCCCAAAACCGTCATTAAGGGTACACGCCCCTTCACACAGGCGGTCTTGCGGACAGACACGACCGCAGACTTCTGGTAAGGTATTGGTTTGATGGCACAGTTCGGCGGCTTGAAAAATTCTGCCTTCAGTCGCCAATTTTAGCCAGTTAGGAATGTAGTTATGCACAGGGCATTTCCATTCACAGTAGGGATTGCCACACGCAAGGCAACGGTGGGCTTGGTCAGTGACGGTGTCGGCTTCAAAAGGGTAATAAATCTCGACAAATTCATGTTTGCGTGTGTCGATGTCTTTTTTGCTAGGGTCGGTGCGAGGCACGTCAAGAAATTGGAAGTCGTTATTTAAGCGTTTTGCCATGTCAAATTTTCCGCTAACTAAAAATTGTCTAAGTGAGAGGTTAGGTGCGTTTGACACCTAACCGACCTGCCGTAAACGGACTGAACGCATACTTATTGCGGGTCTGCCATTGTGGTTTTGAGCAATGAAGCGATATTGGCAGCCTTTGGCTTGACCAAATAGAACTTACGCACATAATGCTCAAAGTCATTGAGTAGGGTTTGTCCCCACTGGCTACCTGTTTTGGCAACGTGTTCTTTGATAATTGACATCAAGTTAATGCGATGGTTCTCGGTTTGTTCATTCGAGATGCGGTGCATATCAATCAACTCATGGTTACAACGGTCAAAGAAATCACCATCCAAATCAAGCACATAAGCAAAACCGCCTGTCATGCCTGCCCCAAAGTTTAACCCTGTTTTGCCCAATACCGTGACGATACCGCCTGTCATATACTCACAGCAATGGTCACCTGTTCCTTCGACCACGGCATGACAGCCTGAGTTACGCACGCCAAAGCGTTCACCTGCCGTCCCTGCGGCAAACAAGCGTCCGCCTGTCGCCCCATACAAACAAGTATTACCGATAATCGCCGTTTGTTGGCTAGCAAAAGTCGAACCTTTTGGTGGATAAATCACAATCTCACCACCTGCCATGCCTTTACCCACATAGTCATTGGCATCGCCCTCAAGCTCAATATTCAAGCCCCCTGCATTCCACACGCCAAGGCTTTGCCCTGCTGTCCCTGTCAAATGTAGATTAATTGGTGAGCCACTCATGCCGACATTACCATAAATTTGGGCAATTTCACCAGAGATTCTCGCCCCAATCGAGCGGTCACAGTTACCAATACGATAGCTAAAGTCACCGCCACTGCCTGCACGAATGGTTGGCATCATATCTGACACCATCGCTTCGGCAAGTAGCCCTTTGTCAAACGGTTCGTTTTTGGCAACTTGGCAAGTCTGTGGCGAACCATCCGCTTTGCTATGGGTAAATAATAAGGGTGATAAATCAAGGTGTTGCTGTTTACTGGTATTGCCGTCCAAAATACTGAGTAAATCGGTACGACCGACCAATTCTTCCATTGAGCGTACGCCCAATTTAGCAAGCCATTCACGAGTTTCTTGAGCGACAAATTTAAAGAAATTAATCAGCATTTCGGCTTCGCCAATAAAATGCTCATCACGCAATTCCGATTTTTGTGTCGCCACCCCTGTTGGACAGTTATTCAGGTGACAAATACGCAAGTATTTACAACCCACGGCAATCATCGGTGTTGTACCAAAACCAAAACTTTCTGCACCCAAAATCGCTGCTTTAACCACATCCAAGCCTGTTTTTAAACCACCATCGGTTTGTACACGGACTTTATGACGCAAGCCATTGACACGCAGTGACTGATGAGCTTCTGATAAACCCAATTCCCAAGGCGAACCTGCATAATGAATCGATGATAAAGGCGAAGCGGCCGTACCACCATCATAGCCAGAAATGGTAATCAAATCCGCATAGGCTTTGGCAACCCCAGTCGCAATCGTACCCACACCAGGGCGAGATACCAATTTGACTGATACCAAGGCATCTGGATTGACTTGTTTTAGGTCAAAAATCAACTGTGCCAAATCTTCAATCGAATAAATATCATGGTGCGGTGGTGGCGAAATCAAGGTCACCCCTGGCACAGAATAGCGTAAACGAGCAATCAGACTATTGACCTTACCACCCGGTAACTGACCGCCCTCACCAGGTTTTGCCCCTTGAGCAATTTTGATTTGCATGACTTCTGCCGAACGCAAATACGCAGGTGTGACCCCAAAGCGTCCAGAAGCGACTTGTTTGATTTTAGAATTTCGCACCGAGCCATAACGCACTGGGTCTTCACCGCCCTCACCAGAGTTTGAGCGACCGCCAATGGTGTTCATAGCAATGGCAATGGCTTCGTGAGCCTCTGGCGATAACGCCCCCAATGACATCCCTGCCGAGTCAAAGCGTTTTAGGATATTATCAATACTTTCAACATCATCGACACTGATAGGATTGTCGGTATTTAGTTGTAACAAATCACGCAAGGTCGCCACAGGACGAGAGTTGACGATATCAGCATAAGTTTGGTAATTACTGTAGTCGCCAGTGCGTACCGCTTTATGTAAAGCTTGAATCACATCTGGGTTAAAGGCGTGATATTCTTTGTTAAACACAAACTTAAGCAGACCGCCTTGGTCAAGTGGCACACGTTTGCTAAAGGCATTGTTTGCCAATACTTGCTGGTCAATCGCCAAATCTTCAAAAGTTGCCCCTTGAATACGGCTTTCCACGCCTGTAAAGCATAATTCAACCACTTCATCTGACAAACCCACCGCTTCAAACAGTTGAGCCCCACGATAAGATGATACGGTCGAAATCCCCATTTTTGATAAGATTTTTAACAAACCTTTATCCAAGCTTTTGCGGAAATTTTCTTGAGCGTATAATGGGTCGCCTAACAATTCGCCTTTATCAATTAAATCGGCAATCACATTGTAGGCAAGGTATGGATAAATCGCTGTCGCCCCAAAACCGAGCAACACGGCTGCATGATGCGAGTCACGCACCACACCAGTTTCGACCAAAATATTGGCATCGGCACGCAAGCCGACATTAATCAAATGATGATGCACCGCCCCTGTCGCCATCACCGCATTGGCAGGCAATTTACCTTGCTCAATATGGCGGTCAGTCAATAGCAACAACACCTTACCCTCACGTACCAAGGCTTCGGCTTGCTGACAAATCGCACGAATCGCTTGCTCAAGTGGCATATCTGACGCATAGTTCAAATCAATTTCGGCAAGCTCAAAGCCCGCTTTATTGATTTGTTTGAGTTGTTTCATTTTACTGGCGGATAAAATCGGCGATGACAACACAATACGATTGGCATGGTCAGCGGTTGGCTCAAAAATATTTTTCTCAGCCCCCAAGCAGGTTTCGAGTGACATCACAATCGCTTCACGCAATGGGTCAATCGGTGGGTTGGTGACTTGAGCAAACTGTTGACGGAAGAAATCAGCAACATGGCGGATTTGACGAGATAGCACCGCCATCGGCGTGTCATCACCCATCGAGCCAACTGCTTCTTGTCCATTTTCCGCAGAAGGACGTAAAATTTCGGTACGCTCTTCGTTGGTGATATGGAACATTTTTTGATAGGTTAGCAAAGTGTCATCAGTAACTCGCTCGGCAAACGCTTCTTCTTCTAGCTTTTCATCATTCCGCAGACGCACGGCATTTTCACGAAGCCATAAACGATAAGGATGGGCTTTTTTCAGCAAGCGACCAATGGCTTTGGTGTCCATGATGTTGCCAGTTTCGGTGTCAATCACCAGCATTTGCCCCGGCCCAACACGACCTTTAGCAATGACATCTTCAGGTTGATAATCCCAAGTACCAACTTCTGAAGCGACCGTGATATAACCGTTTTTGGTAGTGACCCAACGTGACGGACGCAAGCCGTTGCGGTCAAGCATACACACCGCATAGCGACCGTCTTGAATCACCAAACCTGCTGGACCGTCCCACGCTTCCATATGCTGAGAATAAAACTCATAAAACGCTCGCAAATCCATGTCCATGGTATCGACATTTTGCCAAGCAGGTGGCACTAGAATCGACAACGCACGGAACAAGTCCATACCGCCAGATACCAATACTTCCAGCATATTATCAAGGCTGGATGAATCCGAACCTGTACGGTTGACCAAAGGATGCAGTTCTTGCAATTCTGGGATTAAATCGGTGACGAATTTTGGTGTGCGAGCCACTGCCCAGTCACGGTTACCGTCAATGGTATTCAATTCGCCATTGTGAGCAAGGTAGCGGAACGGTTGGGCTAATGGCCAACGAGGTAAGGTATTGGTCGAAAAACGCTGATGGAAAACCACGATATGCGACATCAAACGCTCATCTTGCAAATCCAAGAAAAACGCAGGTAAATCGGCAGGCATCACCAAACCTTTATAAATCACCACTTGTGACGTTAAGGAGGTGACATAAAATAGCGGGTCATCGGTAAGCTGTAATTCAGCTTTTTTGCGAGCGACAAATAATTTACGGTTAAAAGTGGCTTCATCCATACCATCTGGACAGTTGACCAAAATTTGCTTAAAGGCAGGTAGCGACTCTCGTGCAATGTCGCCTACGATGGATAAATCCACAGGCACATCACGCCAGCCCGCCACGTTCAAGCCTTGGGCATTTAATTCAGCATCCAAAACCTGTTGGCTATGGTCGGCTTGGGCTTTATCCAAATTGACAAACACCGTTCCCACTGCAAATGTTGGGGCTAATGCAAAGCCATTATCAATCGCCACTTTTTGAAAAAAGTCCTTTGGCATGGCAATCAATAGACCACAACCATCCCCTGTCTTGCCATCCGCTGCCACCCCACCACGGTGCGTCATACAACTTAGGCTATGAATCGCCGTTTGTACCAAATCATGGCTGGCTTCGCCATGCGTATGAGCAATCAAACCAAAACCACAATTGTCTTTAAATTCATTGGGTTGGTAAAGATTATGCTGATTGGAATACTGATTAGACATGATTGTTTCCCTTAACAAGCAAGTGGCAAGAAAAGATGGGTAATAAATGAGGCAAGCAGAGAAATTAATAACGAAATGGTATAGACAACCTTATATTTGGTTATCTATATATACTATCACGATACAAAATAATACCCTCGGCTATATTAGCGAATTGGGGGTGAAAAATCTACTGTTTTATTCTCCTTTGTTATTGGTCAGAGCTTTCGTTGTCATTATTGTTATGAGTCGTGGATTCTTTAGGAACAGGCTTAGGTTTAGGAGCAACATTCTCCTCTGTATTTCTGTGCATCTGCTCTTTGGGTTTTGTCTCTTTAGGTTTTGATTCTTTAGGTTTTGATTCTTTAGGTGTCACTTCTTTGGACTTATCTTCTGATACCGAATCATGTAGCCTATCTTTATTGATTACTTTAGGTTCTGACCGAGTATTAGACGTATCTTGCCCATTATTATTTCTTTCGGGCAGAATTCTTCCTTCTTGAATTGACAGGGTATCATTTGGGCTATCAGATTTTTCAATACTCGTCTTGGCAGGTGCTGGTGGATTATCAGGTTTGGATTTAGTGGCTTCGGATGGTTTGGCTTTTGGAGCAGGCAATAGCTTAGGCGTGCTTTGAAGTTTGACTTCACGTGGGGCATTGTTTGTCACATCTTGTAATGGTGGGGTAATTTCATACTCATCCATTTGACTGACATACAGTTTAAATTCTTCAGGGAAGGTTTGAATATTATTTGGCAAACCAAAATCAAGGGTTTTGCTCGTACCAATCGCTTCTTGTGGCGAACCAAACGTGCCATAAGTCAACACAAAACGTTTTTGATTATTTTCATCCACGATACGAAAATAATTAAACTTATCTCGGTCATGGGTACGGCTATTAAGATAATCGGTGATGACCTCATGCTCTGCGACATTCATCACTTGTACTGTCCATTTACCGACATTGGCTTTGACAAAACGACTGTCTTTAAACTCTTTGGGATAATTCCGCATATCTCGAATCACCGCATCAAACTTGATGGGTTTTACCATGCTATGCGTTTCATCAGGATTATGGTTGGTTAATAATACCAAAGGGTCAACCACCAACCCATTGTCTGCACTTTTTTTAGCACTACTGGGTGTCGGTTTGATTGCTGATGCTACCCATACCATAAAAGTCAAACCTGCCGCAATCGCAGCCAGAATCAGCCAAATCGTCACTCGAAACGCCCATGAACGATATGCTGTCGATAAAGTAGTTAGCATAGTTTAACCTTAACCTTTTTATAAAAATCAATTACTTGGATGAGCCAAATATTAGCTGACAACCACTGGCTGTATGACCTGAGCTAAGGCTTGTGGATTATAATCTGCTGTCACCACCGCCTCACCCAACTGTTTTAGTAAAATCAAGCGAATTTGACCCGCTTTGACTTTTTTATCATGGCTCATCAACCGCATCACAGTATCGCTGTCAATCACAGGTGGCGTGATTGGTAAATTCGCTTGAGCAATCAAATTCACCGCTCGCTGAACATCATCCGTGTCTAGCCAACCCATTAATTGCGATAATTGCATGGCTTGTACCATACCAACTGCTACCGCTTCACCATGTAACCACGTGCCATAGCCTTCATGGGTTTCGATTACATGACCAAAGGTATGACCAAAATTGAGCAATGCTCGTTTATCTTGTTCAAACTCATCTTCTGCGACAATCTTTGCTTTGTGTTGACAGCAAGTTAACACTGCTTGAGCCAATAAATCCAAATCCAAATTGACCAACGCCGTCATATGTTGCTCAAGCCACGCCAAAAATACCACATCACCAATTAAGGCATACTTAATAACCTCAGCAAGCCCTGCCGACAACTCTCTAGCAGGCAACGAGGTTAAAGTCGACATATCTGCCAATACCAACTTAGGTTGCCAAAACGCCCCAATCATATTTTTGCCCAAGGGGTGATTGATACCTGTCTTACCGCCCACACTGGAATCCACTTGAGAAAGCAAGGTGGTCGGAATTTGAATAAAATCCACCCCACGCATAAAGGTGGCGGCCGCAAACCCCACCATATCACCAATCACCCCACCACCCAACGCTATCAAGGTACAATCACGGTTAAAATGGGCTTGCATCAGAGCATCATAAATATTATTAATGCTATCTTGGGTTTTATACTGCTCACCATCTGATAAAATACAAGTCGCCACTTGCTTATCCGTGGGCAACTGTGCCAACAAAGTGGCTAAATACAATGGTGCAACAGTATCATTGGTCACGACCAAAATTTGCTGTCCTGCAATATAGGGCAGAAAATCAAAGCCTTGCAATAGATTCTGCCCAATAAAAATAGGATAATCATGTGACCGTGTTTGTACCATCAAAGACTGCATAGCCCAATATCCTTATGCTCAGTATGCTTATTCTCACATTTATAATAGGGTGATAACTCATGCGTTTGGGTGTAGCTATCTAATTGATGCAAAATGCTTTCCACCATTTTTTTAGGCGAACTATGTCCAGTCGTCACCACAATATCTGCTAATTGTTGATAAATAGGGTCACGCACGGCAAATAATTCTGCCAAACGCTGTTTGGGGTTTTCAGTTTTAAGTAAGGGACGGTTTTTATCACGGCAAGTCCGTTCATACTGTACTGCCACTTCCGCTCGCAAATACACCACAATACCCCGTTTTAGGTACTGTTGATTAATTGGTGTGACCACCGCCCCCCCACCTGTTGCCAGTACCACATGGTTTTTTTGGGTCAAATAATCAATGGCACGGCTTTCACGTAGACGAAAACCTTGCTCACCTTCTTTATCAAAGATCCAGCCAATACTTGCCCCTGTGCTTGCCTCTACCTCATGGTCACTGTCATAAAACTGATAACCTAAATACTGGGCAAGTAGTTTACCAATGGTGGTCTTGCCTGCACCCATTGGTCCAATTAGCGTAATTAGTGGATACTGTCGATTCCCATCCATAAAAAAACCACAAATCATCATAAAATATCTTGGATATTATACGATGGTTTGTGGTAAATCGCTAGGACTTGCCAAAAGGCTTTTTTAGTTAATTAACTCGGCTGATACCATCATTAATTAATTTTGGCGTGACAAAAATCAACAACTCTTGTTTATTATTGGTCTTAGCCGTACGTTTAAAGAAGCGGTCAATGTAAGGAATATCCCCTAAGAATGGTACTTTGGTCACAGTGTCACCTAAGGTGTTTTTGAATACGCCACCTAAAACAACTGTTTGACCATCGTCCACCACCACATTAGTGGTAATTGAATCTTTACTTACCGCTGTAGCACCATTGACTAAAGTTGGAGCACCATTTTCGATTTTAAGGTCCATCCCAATACGTCCTTCAGGTGTAATATTGGGAGTTACTTCCAAACTTAAAGCCGCTTCAATAAAACTTGTGGTACTCGCACCACTAGAAGAAGCCTCTTGATAAGGAATTTGTGTGCCCGAGGCAATTTTAGCGGTTTGCTTATCTGCTGTTAACACTTTAGGGCTAGAAATCACTTCACCTTTATTGTCGGCTTGCATCGCAGACAACTCAAGATCCAATAACATATCAGAGATGCTTAACAATCCAAATGCAATACGACCTGCAGCACTTGAAGCCCCTAAGTTAACATTCAAATTATCAGGACGAGTAATGGTGTAGGTAGGATAAGAAACACTTTGACCATTGATAGTTGTACTCGACATACTATATTTTTTAAGATCCCAAATGGTTTGATCTGAGCCACCAACCAATAAATCACGGTTACTCGCCAACCCTTGCGATAAAACCCCCCATTTCACCCCAAGCTCTTTACTAAAGGTATCCGTTGCACTAACAATACGAGCTTCAATCATTACTTGTTTGACAGGAATGTCAATTTTACTGATTAAATCACGCATATTGGCAATGGTTTCTGAGGTATCTTGCACAATCAAGGTATTGGTACGCTCATCAATGGTAACCGTACCACGACTGGTTAATAATGAACCTGAGCTACCTCGCTCATCATTACGTGAACGCCCTGCTTCAATCAGTGTGCGTACGGTGCCTGCTTTGGCATAATTAAGTCGGATAAATTCAGTACGTAATGGGGCTAATTCTTTTTTATCAGACAAAGCTTTTAGTTCATCGGCTTCTTGCTTTTGTAATTCTGCCGCTGGAGCAACCCACATCACATTGCCATTCACCCGTTTATCCAAGCCTTTACTCTTTAAAATAATATCTAAGGCTTGATCCCAAGGCACGTTAATTAAACGTAAGGTGATATTACCTGACACGCTATCACTAGCGACAATATTGGTATTGGTGTGTTGACCCAGTACCTCAAGAATTGTACGTACACTCACATCTTGGAACTCTAGCGATAGGGGTGCACCTGAATAGGTACGCTCTTCCAAGGTAGGCTCTCTAAGCTTACGTGGTGGCTCAATATTGATATTGAGTTGACTGCCTGTTTGATAGGCTTTATATTCATAATCACCACTCATGGCAATACGAATCACCCCATTCCGCCCTTGATTATTAGTGACGATATCCTTGACCAGTCCACTACCAACATTCATCTGTTTTAGCAAACGGCTGGGAACGGTCGCCCCTGACATACGAATGACCAATTCATCGCCTGTGCGTTGTACATCAACAGGAATGCTTTCATTGGCTAGGGTAATCGCAACATTCCCCCCGCCATTACCACTATTATTAAAGTTAATCGAAGCCAATCCATCGTAGCTGTATTGCTGAGTCACAGCTACCGCAGGATTTAATAACGGATTAACTTTTACCACCATGGTATCATCAGTCGCTTTAGCTTCTTTACGATTGGCTTTTTTGCTGACGGTTTCGACAGGTGCTGGGGTGTCAATGACAACAGGTAGGGGAGCTACGACAGTTGGTGTCGGTGCTTCCACAACAATGGGTGTGACAGTCGGTGTGGTAACCACAGGTGCAATCGCACTGGGTGTATGCACCACAGTATTGGCGGTATTGGTCGGTTGTATGGCAACAACCAGTCGTTTATCCACCACTCGTGTACTAAAACTCGCATCCGCATTTAACTCAACAATCAACCGTGTTAAATTATCACTGGTCAAACTGGTCACTTGCTTAATACTGCCTGTATTAAAGCTTTGGATGCGGGCAGGCAACTGGTGGGTGGCATTAGGAAAATCCAATACCAAGCGATTGGGACTAGTCAGTTGATAGGCGGTTGGTTGTATCGCTGTCCCTAAAAAATCCACGTTTAATTCAGTCACTTGATTCGATGGTTGAGCCACGCTCATGGTACTGATGGTATCAGCTGCTATTGCTGTGCTACTCAACGTAATGGCACTTACCGCAATTGCAAGTTGGGATATAGAGGTACGCAATGGATAGGCAATGATGTTCATAAAGGCATCCTTAATACTTGTTCTTAACTCGCTGCGGCAACAATTGAGGCAGGTTTTTCAACATAGCCTACTCTGCTGTCAGGGACGATTTCTATTAAATTAATTTGTGTTGGGGTGATTTCAGCAATTCGCCCATCATTTTTGCCCATATAGTTACCAACTTTTACACTGGCGATACTACCATCTGGACGTTGAACCAATCCATATAGTTCACCTGATTGCGAAGCCACACTACCTTTATAGGTCAATTCATTCAATTCAAACTGTTCTAATGGTTCTTTAATACGTGTCACATCAGGTCGAACGCCTTCTACCTGTTCCGCCTGTGATGCTTGAAGCATAAGGCTTGGTGGCATAAAAGGACTTCTCAACTGAGATGCACTGTAAGTGAACTCTTCTACTCGCTCTGGTTCAGGTGGCGGTTTAACAGGTTGTGCTGGCTCACTACGAATTTGTTGCATTTTTTGTTCTGCGAGTCCCACACGGTCAGCACAGGCAGTGAGAAATAAACCAGCTATCAGCCATGGGACGATTTTATAATTATTTTTTAGCATCATTCGCTCCTGCCTTTTCGGCTGGTTTCTGCCCTTTTTTTAGGTCATCTTCAGTCAACTCTTTTGAACGATAGGTTTTAACATTTAAGATAAGCTTTGTTTCAGGTAGTTTATCTAAGCCCGTTTGAGGGTTATTGACTTCAAAATCATGTAACGTAATAATACGAGGTAGCTTTGCTAAACCACTCAAAAATGCCCCAAATTGATGGTAGTCACCATCTGCTTCAATGCGAATCGGTTGTTCGATAAAGAATTCTTGGGAAACTTCAGGCTCAACTTTGATATCTTTAAATGTAATACTACTACCTACACCCACCATATTAATACCATCGACCAAATCTGAAATACGGGTTTCTTTAGGTAGTTGATTTAACAACTCCTTAAAGTCAGATTGCATTTTTAGCACTTGTTGTTGGTATTCTTTAAGGTGTCGAGCTTTGGATTCTTTGGTACGGTATTGGTCAAGTAAGGTTTGCTCTTCTGCTTCTGCAGAGGCAATTTCATCTCGTTTTGAGCTAATTGGTAAAAACCATGTCAACAAAGCAATCAAACCAATCATAAATAACAGCACGGTGATTTTGACAGGAATGGGCCAGCTACCATAATTATTTTGGTCAAGGGATTTAAAACTATCAGCAAATTCTTGAAAGTTAAACTGTTTTTTTGGTTTGACAGTTTTTTCTTTTTTGGCAAATAAGCTTTTTTTATTGGATTTTGTCAGTTTAACCATGAGTTACTCCTTAGTCGCACTAGCAGTGGCTGAAGCAGGTGCGGTCTGGCTGGCAACCTTGGTTTTGGCGGTCTTACTCGCAACCTCAGCAGGTTTAATCATGGTAGTTACCTCAAAAGTAACATAATTATTTTCAGGGTAAGTCGCTGTTACATCCTCAGGTTTATTATTCGTAGCGGTAGTAGTAGTATTAGGAGTAGGCATTGCTGTTTGTTGGATGCTCACAACCGCTGAGTTTTCTAACCATACTGAACCATCTAAACTTCGCATAAAAGTCGCAATCACGTTGGGATTATCCGCTTTACCAGTAAAGGTAATTTTTTCACCTTCACGTTTCATATTGGTAAGGTACATTTGAGCAGGAATCACTCTAGCAATATCATCCCAAACACGCACAGGAATTGGTCTACGCCCCTGCAAGTCTTGAATTACTTTCATGCGAGCAATAATGTCATCACGTTGCTGTTCGAGTGATTCAATTTCGGTAAGGGCTTTATCGAGTTGGGTATTTTCTTCTTTGATACGCTCATTGGCAAGGCGTTGGCTTTCAAGGGTGTTGTTATAATAACTCCACGCAGCAAACGCACCTAATAAAGATAGTAAAAGCACCGCCACAACCAGTGTTATAAACTCACGGTTTTTACGTTCACGGACTTCTTTCCGCCAAGGCAATAAGTTAATTCTTGCCATTAGTCAAAACTCCTCAATGCTAGACCACAGGCTGCCATCAGGCTGGGTGCATCCATGATGAGTGCATCGGTCTTGATATTGTTATTAATTGTCATATTGGAGAAAGGATTAGCGATACTGGTACGACTACCCAGTTTTTGTTCAACCATACTGGCTAAACCGGGGATACTCGCACTACCACCAGACAATAAAATATAATCTACTTGATGGCTTTGACTGGATGAAAAATAAAATTGTAACGAGCGTGTAATTTGTTGGACAATCGAATCCAAAAATGGCATAAGGACATCAGATTGATAGTCATCTGGCAAGGTCATATTACGCTTGTTAAGCATGGCTTCTTCGTAAGTTAGACCGTAGCGATTTTGAATATTTTCGGTCAGCTGTGAGCCACCAAATAATTGCTCACGGCTGTATACAAACTCACCGTCTTTGGCAATATATAGCGTGGTTTGGCTATGCCCAATATCAATCAGTGCGACATTTTGCGGTTGACCTGGTAGGCTATCAACGATCAATTGAAAAGCTCGCTCAATGGCATACGATTCAACATCAATGACTTTTGCTTCAAGCCCGCCCATTGCCAAGACATCAACACGTTGATCAACGTTTTCTGAACGAGAAGCCACAAGTAGCACACGAGATTGCCCCTCGCTACTGGGTGAGTTCCCCAATACCTCAAAATCCAAGTTCACTTCATCCAATGGATAAGGGATATATTGGTCAGCATCTAAGCGAATTCTGGCTTCTCGCTCAGTATCAGACATATTGGTATCCATCTCAATCACTTTACTAATAACTGACGCACCTGAAACAGCGGTGGCGGCAGTTTTTGTCGAAAAGCTTTGAGATCGACTAAGCTTGGAGATAGCATCACTGACGGCTTCAATGTCGACAATGTTTTTGTCGGCGACCAATCCACGAGCCAATGGTTCAATACCATAGCTTTTTAGGTGAAATAGCCCTTGTTGCCTTGTGATTTCTACCATCTTAACGGCGGTAGAGGTAATATCGACACCAAGTAGTTGCTTGTTGTTTTTTGTAAATAACCTCACAAGAATGTTCCTTATTATTCTAATGTCGGTAACGGAAATTATTTTAATGATACGATACTTGAGAAAGCAAACTTATTCAACCTTTTTTGTCCACCTAATCGGTGCGTTTCTAAAAAAAGCGATAAAGGGTAAGAATTTTTTACAGTAAAATATGAATTTTCGCTATAATGTGACTTTATTTTTCTTGAGCTGATGATTTTATGTCCACCTCAACCCCTGTCTCTTCTTTTACTTGGTTACGCCTATTATTAAATCTTTGTATGGCATTGATTGCACTATTCTTTGTCTTATTATTGGCGTTTCCCATTGGTTTTTATGGCATGGCAATGTATATTGGTCCAAGCCTACCCAGTTTGGACGAATTAAAACAAGCCAAACTGGCAATGCCGCTACAGATTTATACCCAAGATAATAAACTCATCGGTCAATATGGCAATACCATGTCACTGCCTGTCGCCTATGAACAAATACCAAAAAATATGGTGAATGCGTTTTTGGCAGCAGAAGATTCCTCTTTTTTTCAGCACAGTGGCATTAGTGTCAAAGGTATTGGGCGTGCCTTGACCGAAGCGGTGAGCGATGATGAAGGGCAAACAGGTGGTTCGACCATTACTCAGCAAGTTGCCAAAAATTATTTTTTATCATCTGAACGCACCCTCAATCGTAAATTAACTGAGTTATTTTTGGCTCGAAAAATCGAAGAAAAACTCAGTAAAAACGATATTTTCACCTTATATGTCAATAAAATTTATTTGGGTGAAGGGGCGTATGGCATCAGAGCAGCCGCTAAACAATATTATAGCAAATCCTTAGATAAGTTGACAATTGCTGAAATGGCAATGATTGCAGGGTTACCCAAAGCCCCTTCCAAATACAACCCTGTGGCAAATCCTGAACGTGCCTTAGAACGCCGTAATTGGATTATCGGACAAATGCTAAAAAATGGGGCAATTACCCAAGCCCAGCATGATGAGGCAGTGGTTGCACCGATTGGTTTACATTTATACCAAGCCAAGTTGGATATGAATTTTCCTTATTTGGCAGAAATGACTCGCTTTGCGATGGTACAGCAATACGGTGAAAGCGTAGTCGATTCTGGTTGGCGGATTCGTTTGACCATTAACAGTGAAACCCAGAAAATTGCCGAAAATGCCCTAAAACGGGGACTATTTGCTTACGACCGCCGTCATGGATGGCGTGGTGGCATGGGGAATACCAAAGATAAAGAAAAACCTGTTAAACTTGCCAATTTCCCTGTTCTCAATGGCTTTTATCCTGTTGAAGTCACCAAAGTATATGCAGGTAATGGCTTTGATGCAGTCATGCAAGATGGCACTGCGATTAAAGTGCCTTGGTCAGCGATGCGTTGGGCAACGCTTCGCTATCGCAATCCCAACTCAGCTTATATCTCTAACAATATCGTTAACCCCCATGATATTGTGTATGTCAGCAGTAATGAGGATAAGACCAGTTGGAATCTAGTACAGATTCCTGCAGTTGAAGGCTCATTGGTATCTGTGAATCCAGATACGGGGGCATTATTGACAGCGGTTGGTGGCTTTGACTTTTATAAAAGTAAGTTTAACCGTGCATTACAAGGCTATCGCCAGCCGGGTTCTACGATTAAACCCTTGGTGTATACCACCGCCCTTGAAAAAGGCTTTAGCCCAGACACCTTAGTTTCTGACGGTCCGCTAAAAGTCGGTTCTTGGGAACCGAAAAACTCAGGAGGTGGTAACCTCGGTATGATACCGCTACGCAAAGGATTGTACTTATCACGCAACTTGGTATCTATTCGTGTCCTACGTTCAGCAGGTATCTCAGATACACGAGAAATGCTCAATCAATTTGGGCTAGAAAAAGACCGTATGCCCACCACCCTATCCTTGGCACTCGGTTCAGGTGAAGCCACACCGATTCAGATGGCAACCGCTTATGCTACCTTTGCCAATGGTGGGCATCGTATTCAACCTTACTTCATTGAACAAATTTTTGACTACTCAAATAAACTAATCTACCAAGCCAACCCCCAACAGGCGTGTGCTATCTGCTTTAATAGTGAACTTAAACGCACCAACGAAGCCAACATTAAAGCCTATCAACACACCCAAAAATTATTGGCGAACCCAGACTTACGACTCAATGATAAACAAGATACTGAACAACCTGTCGATTTATTAGATGAAAATCCATTAGATAATAAAGATAAAGAAAAAAACAAAGATAAAACCAAAGATAGTAAGCAAGATAAAGCCACAGAATTAACCGAAGACCAACAAATCCAAGCCGAGCTTGAAGCCCTAAAAGCCAGTAAACAACAAGCCTTGCAAGCCAAAATTTATGATGCAGGCCCAGAAACAGATAAGCTTAAACCCACACCTATACAATATGTGACCGCCCAGCAAGCCCCTCGCATCATCGCCTCAAGCTCTGCCTTCCAAATGGCAAATATCTTACGTGATGTCATCCAACGAGGCACTGCAACCAAAGCCAAAGCCATGGGACGCTCAGATGTCGGCGGTAAAACAGGGACAACCAATGATGCCAAAGACGCATGGTTTGCAGGCATTCACCCAACTATGGCAACTGCGGTATGGATTGGCTTTGACCAACCGATTGGTTTGGGTAAAAAAGAATTTGGTGGTGTGGCTGCCCTACCTGTTTGGATGGACTTTACCTCAAAAATGCTTAAAGGCAAACCTGTGGAATGGGTATCGGTCAATAACCGTGCAAAATCAAAAAAGAAAGAGCAGGAAACCATTGAATTGACTGACAAAGGCAGTCGCCGAGTGGATAGCAAAGGCAATGAAATCAAAGAAGACGATAAGCCACCACAAGCAGTCGCTCAAAAACGCCCAGTAGAAGTCGCCTCAACCGTGAATGCTACTTTTGACAATACCGCTCAATTACAAAATAATCGTCCGTTGACTAACCCAGCGAACAACTCAACCAGCAAATAAGGTATATGGGACTTACAAAAAATATCATTTGTAAGTTGATTTGAAGTATAAGACCCAACTTACATGATTGATAATGTTGGGTTTCGCACACTCAATCCAACCTACACATTATGAAAATGCGTAAGTCCTAGCTATCATTAAAACTCCACCATACCTGCACGTAACGCCTCAATCACCGCCAATAAATCCTGTCGCCATTGACGAAGCAAGTCAGTGGAGATTGTCGAACCATGCGAACTGGTTGGCATAACCCCTGTTGCCATGACATCCACAACTGGCAAGCGTAAGCTATCAGCCGTACTATCAGTTAATACGTCATCTTTGGGCGTGGGTTTATATAGCACCTGTTGCCATGCTCGCTCAATTTCCCCCAAAAAATCCGTTTGTAATAACTTGGTCAAACGCAACACCTCTGGCGATATTTGGGTACGAGCCTCTAAAGCATGAGCAATGCTGTCTAAGCTTGGTTGGGTTTGATTGAGTTGATAATAGCGAGCAATTTCTTGTAACAGTGCCAAATAACCGCCATGCAAGTGCATCACAGCTGATTCAATATGGGCTTGCACCAGTTGTGGGTCTTGGGTTTGTTCAGCCAATTGGCAATACACTCGCACAAAATACAATTTTTGGTTGGTGCGGTCAGCGTGATAACGTGCAACTCGATTTGCCATAATATAATTCCTTAAAAATAACAGCCATAAAAAAGGCCGATACTTTGACCGACCTCTTTTATTAATTCACGATTATTTTGCCTCTTGATTAAACTCTTCGGCAAATTGGTCTTCAAAACTCATCGGTGCAACTTCTGAGCTTTCGGTAAATAGACTATCCAAGGCATCAAGGCTGTCTTCAGCGACAGGGGCAACCGTGGTAGCCGTTTCTTGACGTTGAGTATGATATGCCAAACCTGTACCTGATGGGACAAGACGACCCACGACCACGTTTTCTTTCAGACCACGTAAGTCATCAATCTTACCTGTGACGGCAGCAGCAGTCAATACACGAGTGGTTTCTTGGAACGAAGCCGCTGAAATAAAGCTTTCAGTTGCCAATGAAGCTTTGGTAATACCGAGCAATAAACGTTCAAACTTCACAGGGAATTTGTTTTCGCTGTCCAATTTTTTGTTAAGTGCTACGATATCCGCATATTCCGCTTGGTCGCCTTTGAAGTAGCTAGAGTCGCCACCCTCAGTGATTTCGACTTTACGAAGCATTTGACGAATAATAACTTCAATGTGTTTGTCGTTGATTTTTACCCCTTGTAGGCGATAAACATCTTGCACTTCGTTGACGATATAATTCGCCAATTCGGTTTCACCTTTTAGGCGTAAGATATCATGCGGGTTGGCTGGGCCGTCAGCAATGACTTCGCCACGTTCCACACGCTCACCCTCAAACACGTTGATTTGTCGCCATTTTGGAATCAACTCTTCATGGATATCACCATCATCATTGGTGATGATAAAGCGGTTTTTACCTTTGGTTTCTTTACCAAAACTGACTGTACCACTCATCTCTGCCATGATGGCATGGTCTTTTGGACGGCGAGCTTCAAACAAGTCAGCCACACGAGGTAGACCCCCTGTAATATCTTTAGTACCTGACGATTCTTGTGGCACACGACCCAAAATCGAACCTGTGGTCACTTCATCGCCCTCACGCACACGCAAGATGGTTTGTTGTGGTAAGAAATACACCACTTCTTTACCTTCAGCGGTATCTAAGATAATCGCTGGGCGGAGGTCTTTACCACTGGTTGGGCGGTCTTTGGTTGCCAAAATTTCGTAAGAACTCATCCCTGTGGCTTCGTCAATTTTCATGGTTGCCGTGATGCCATCAGTGATGTCATTGAAACGGGCTTTACCAGACACCTCAGTGATAATTGGGTGGGTATGCGGATCCCATTTGGCAATGACTTGACCTGCGGTCACTTCTGCACCATCAGTCACCATAACTGATGAGCCGTAAGGTACTTTATAATGCTCACGCTCACGTCCTAGCTCATCGGTCACACCAATTTCAGCAGAACGAGAAACAACGACCAAGTGACCATCGGCATGGCTTACTGATTTCAAGTTTTGGAAGCGAACAGTACCGCCTTTATTGACCTGAATGCTGTTTTCCACGGCTGCCGCATTTGCCGCACCACCCACGTGGAAGGTACGCATGGTCAGCTGTGTCCCCGGTTCACCGATTGATTGAGCCGCCATCACACCCACTGACTCACCGATATTCACACGATGACCACGAGCAAGGTCACGACCGTAACACTTAGCACACACACCATAAGGCACATCACAGGTAATGACAGAGCGTACCCACACTTCATCAACACCGTGTTCATCTAGCTCTTTAACCCAATGTTCATCAAGTAATGTACCGACTGGAATCGCTACTTCGCCTGTTTTGTTTGAAATGACATCTTTGGCAGTCACACGACCCAATACACGGTCAGCCAACTGCTCGATGATTTCGCCACCCTCAATGTGTGGTTTCATCAAAATGCCTTTGTCTGTACCACAATCTTGTTGGGTAATGACCAAATCTTGAGCCACATCAACCAAACGGCGAGTCAAATAACCCGAGTTTGCGGTTTTTAATGCAGTATCCGCCAAACCTTTACGAGCCCCGTGGGTCGAGATAAAGTATTGTAAGACGCTCAAACCTTCACGGAAGTTGGCTTTAATTGGGGTTTCGATAATCGAGCCGTCTGGTTTTGCCATCAAGCCACGCATACCTGCCAACTGACGAATCTGAGCGGCACTACCCCTCGCCCCTGAGTCTGACATGATATAAATCGAGTTAAAGGATTTTTCTTTTTCCTCTTCGCCTTTGCTATTGATAACGGTATCTTGGGATAGGTTATCCATCATGGCTTTAGCGATTTGTTCGTTGGTACGTGACCAAATATCAATCACTTTATTATAGCGTTCACCTGCGGTCACAAAACCTTGTTCAAACTGGCTTTCAATCTCACGTACTTCGGCATCGGCTGATTCGATGATTTTGTTTTTGGTTGGTGGAATAACCATGTCTTCCATACCAATTGACACACCTGATAAGGTCGCTTGAGCAAAACCTAGGTACATTAATTGGTCAGCGAACATAACGCTATGCTTCACGCCCATTGTACGGTAACACGCATTAATCAACTTAGCGATGTTCTTTTTGGTCATCTCTTTGTTGACTTCATCAAAACTCATACCTTTTGGCGTGATGTTCCAAATCAAACAACGACCTGCGACTGTTTCGACTTTACGTTTTTGTTTGCTAGCATTGCCTGCTTCATCATAAGTCGTTTCGGTCACACGCACGGTAATTTTGGCATTGACGCTCAAATCACGTGTACCCAACGCACGATAAACTTCTTCAACATTGGCAAAGGTCATACCTTCACCTTTGGCATTGACTTTACCACGGCTGATATAGTATAGACCCAAGACAACGTCTTGTGATGGGGTAATGATTGGCTCACCGTTGGCAGGTGACAAGATGTTGTTGGTAGACATCATCAAGGCACGGGCTTCAAGCTGGGCTTCAAGGGTCAATGGCACGTGTACCGCCATTTGGTCACCGTCAAAGTCGGCGTTGAACGCACTACACACCAATGGGTGTAACTGAATCGCTTTACCTTCAATCAATACAGGCTCAAACGCTTGTAAACCAAGACGGTGAAGGGTTGGTGCACGGTTAAGTAGCACTGGGTGTTCACGAATCACACTGGCAAGCATATCCCAAACGGCTGGCTCTTCACGCTCAACCATTTTCTTGGCAGCTTTGATGGTGGTGGCGATACCATTTTGGAGCAATTTGGCATAAGTAAATGGCTTGAACAACTCCAATGCCATTTTCTTTGGCAAACCACATTGATGCAAGCGTAGGTATGGACCAACGGTAATGACCGAACGTCCAGAGTAATCCACACGTTTACCCAATAAGTTTTGGCGGAAACGACCTTGTTTACCTTTAATCATGTCTGCCAATGATTTGAGTGGGCGTTTGTTCGAGCCAGTGATGGCACGTCCACGGCGACCATTATCCAATAACGCATCAACTGACTCTTGCAACATACGTTTTTCGTTACGCACAATGATGTCAGGAGCATTTAACTCTAATAAACGTTTTAGACGGTTATTTCGGTTAATCACACGGCGATAGAGGTCATTCAAATCAGACGTGGCAAAACGACCACCTTCCAGTGGGACTAATGGACGCAAATCAGGTGGCAATACAGGCAAGATGGTCATTACCATCCATTCTGGCTTGTTGTTTGAATCACGGAATGATTCAAGCAGTTTCAAGCGTTTTGACATTTTTTTGAGTTTGGTTTCTGAACCTGTATTGGGAATTTCTTCACGCAATTGGTCAATTTCCAAATCCACGTCAATATCTTTTAGCAAGTCTTGAACGGCTTCTGCACCCATTTTGGCAGTGAATTCATCACCAAATTCTTCAAGGGCTTTGAAATAATCTTCATCGTCAAGCAACTGATATTTTTCAAGGCTAGTCATTCCTGGGTCAGTGACGACATAGCTTTCAAAATACAACACACGCTCAATATCACGAAGCGTCATATCCAATAATAGACCGATACGGCTAGGCAGTGATTTTAAGAACCAAATATGAGCAACAGGACTGGCAAGCTCGATATGTCCCATACGGTCACGGCGAACTTTGGCTGCGGTGACTTCTACGCCACATTTTTCACAAATCACACCTTGGAATTTACGGCGTTTGTATTTACCACATAGGCATTCGTAGTCTTTGACTGGCCCGAAGATTTTGGCACAAAACAAGCCATCACGCTCAGGTTTAAAGGTACGGTAGTTGATGGTTTCAGGCTTTTTAACTTCACCGTGTGACCATGATTTGATGGTATCTGGCGAGGCTAAAGAAATTTGAATGCTGTCAAATTCTTGAGTGTTAGAATCGACAGGGCTTTTCATAATATCGAGTAAGTCTTTCAAACTGCTTCTCCATCGGATTCGCTGGCAAGGTCATCGTTGACACCCTAAAAGGCTACGCCCTATAGACGCATGACAACCGAGCAGACTTTAGTTGATTTTGGTATTTTTTAAAGCGATTATAAAGGTATTGCTAAATACAGCGAATACAAGGTGATAGTTTAAATCAACTACCCCTTGTATGTCAGTTAACCATCTATTGATTAACTTTTATTCTTGCTATAGTCTTTGAGTTCAATGTTAATACCCAACGATTTGATTTCTTTGGTCAATACATTGAACGACTCAGGCATACCCGGTGCCATGTTTTGCTCACCATCCACGATGTTTTTGTACATACGTGTACGACCTTCAACATCGTCCGATTTAACAGTTAGCATTTCTTGTAGTGTGTAGGCAGCACCATAAGCTTCTAATGCCCATACCTCCATCTCACCGAAACGCTGTCCACCAAACTGAGCTTTACCACCCAATGGCTGTTGGGTGACTAATGAGTAAGAACCAGTCGAACGGGCGTGCATTTTGTCATCAACCAAGTGGTTCAGTTTGAGCATATACATATAACCAACGGTCACTGCACGGTCAAACTGTTGACCTGTACGTCCGTCAAACAAGATTTGTTGACCTGTGGTTGGCATATCCGCAAGCTCAAGCAAGCCTTTGATTTGGGTTTCTTTTGCACCGTCAAATACGGCTGTACCCATTGGCACACCTGCACGTAGATTTTTTGACATGGCAATAATTTCATCATCGGTCATGCTTGCCAAATCCACTTGCTCACCACCAATTTGGTTATAGATTTTATCCAAGAACTCACGCAATTCAGCAACAGCAGCCTGTTGTTTTAGCATGTTATCAATCTTGATACCCAAGCCACGTGCTGCACCACCCAAGTGGGTTTCCAAAATCTGACCCACATTCATACGAGAAGGTACACCCAGCGGATTTAGTACGATGTCAACAGGGTTACCGTTTTCATCATATGGCATATCTTCGATTGGCATAATGCGTGAAACCACACCCTTATTACCATGACGACCCGCCATTTTGTCCCCTGGTTGGATACGGCGTTTGACCGCAAGATAGACTTTAACAATTTTTTGTACGCCATGCGTCAAATCATCGCCTGCGGTCAATTTGCGTTTTTTCTCAGTGAATTTTTCATCAATTTCTTGTTGTTTATCAGTCAAGAAATCAGCGATTTGCGTCAAACGCTCTGCAATATCTTCTTGAGTTGGTTGGATATCCAACAAGGTTTCGAGCGACATATCCATCAGATTGTCTTCAGCCAATACTGTGCCTGATTTTAGCCCTGCACCACCACTAACCGTTTGACCTGTTAACAAGGTAATGATGCGTCCACGTGCCGCATTTTCGAAAATACGTAGCTCTTCTTTTAAGTCTTTACGGTAGCTATCAAGCTGGGCTTTTTCGATGGCAATCGCACGGCTATCTTTTTCAACGCCATCACGTGTAAACACTTGCACGTCAATAACCGTACCTTTGGTGCTTGATGGTACACGCAATGAGGTATCTTTAACATCCGCCGCTTTTTCACCAAAAATCGCACGCAATAGCTTTTCTTCTGGGGTCAGTTGGGTTTCACCTTTTGGTGTGACTTTACCGACTAGAATATCGCCACCTTGGACTTCTGCACCGATATACACAATCCCTGCTTCGTCAAGGTTGGCAAGGGCAGCTTCACCCACATTTGGAATATCGCCTGTGATTTCTTCTGTACCGAGTTTGGTATCACGAGCCACACAGGTCAATTCTTGAATGTGAATGGTGGTAAAACGGTCTTCTTTAACCACACGCTCAGATAATAAAATCGAGTCCTCGAAGTTATAACCATTCCAAGGCACGAATGCCACACGCATATTTTGACCAAGAGCCAGTTCACCTAAGTCGGTTGAAGGACCATCGGCAAGGATATCGCCATGAGCAATCACATCACCTTGGTTGACAATGATACGTTGGTTAATACAGGTGTTTTGGTTAGAGCGGGTGTATTTGATGAGGTTATAAATATCAATACCTGCTTCACCTGCCTGCATTTCAGCTTCATTGACTTTCACGACAATACGGCTGGCATCAACATCCATAATCACACCGCCACGCTTGGCAATCACACACACGCCAGAGTCATGGGCAACGTGACGCTCCATACCTGTACCGACCAATGGCTTGTCTGAGCGAAGCGTTGGCACAGCTTGACGTTGCATGTTTGAACCCATCAAGGCACGGTTGGCATCGTCATGTTCCAAGAATGGAATCAAGCTGGCTGCCACGGATACCACCTGACGTGGTGATACGTCCATATGGGTCACTTTTTCAGGTGGCATACGCACGAAGTCGCCATAACTACGTACCGATACATAATCTTCAGTCAAATTACCTGTGCTATCGACAGGTGAATCTGCTTGAGCAATGACCGTACCGACTTCTTCAATCGCTGATAGATATTCGATTTCATCAGTGACTTTGCCATCCACGACTTTACGATATGGGGTTTCTAAAAAGCCAAATTCGTTAGTCTTAGCATATACCGCCAATGAGTTAATCAAACCAATGTTTGGACCCTCAGGGGTTTCAATCGGACACACACGACCATAATGGGTTTGGTGTACGTCACGTACCTCAAAGCCTGCACGTTCACGTGTCAAACCACCTGGACCTAGAGCAGAAACACGGCGTTTATGGGTAATTTCTGACAATGGGTTATTTTGATCCATGAACTGTGAAAGTTGTGATGAACCAAAGAATTCTTTAATGGCGGCTGCCACAGGTTTTGAGTTAATCAAATCTTGTGGTGACAAGTTATCTGATTCTGCATTATTTAGGCGTTCTTTCACTGCACGCTCAACACGCACCAGACCAACACGGAATTGGTTTTCGGTCATCTCACCAACTGAACGTACACGGCGATTACCCAAGTGGTCAATATCATCCACTTCACCACGACCATCACGGATTTCAATCAAGGTTTTTAACACCTCAATGATATCGTCATTGGTCAAGACACTGCGTTCACGTTGCACTTCTGGGTCATTGGTCGGCTCATAGACACGACCCAAACGGCGATTGAACTTCATGCGACCCACGTTTGACAAGTCATAACGGTCAGCATTAAAGAACATTGATTCAAATAGCTTTTCGGCAGTATCAAGGGTTGGTGGCTCACCTGGACGCATCACCTTGTAAATCTCAATCAAGGCTTCTTCACGGCTCAAGGCAGTATCGGCACGCAACGTATCCGCAATGTACGAGCCGTGGTCGATATCATTGGTAAACAACACATCAAACTCAGCCACGCCACTGTTGCTGATTTTGACCAAGGTTTCATGGTCAATGAGTTGGTTAGCACGTGCGATGACTTCGTCATCCACCACAATATCTTGCCCCAAAATACGCTCATACAGATACTCATCAGGTACGGCTAATTTGGTCATGCCAATTTGTTCAATTTTACGAATCGCACGGGCATTAATACGTTTACCTTGCTCAACAATCACTTCACCATCAGGTGACACAATTTCAAACTGAGCCATCTCACCACGTAAACGGTCAGCAATCAGTTCGATTTCAAACTGTTCGGCCCCTTTATAGACACGAGTTTTTTGGTAAAACGCATCCAAAATCTCTTGATTGGTCATACCGATGGCGTGTAGAATCACCGTTGCCAATAATTTACGGCGGCGGTCAATACGAGCAAATACCAAATCTTTGGCATCAAATTCAAAGTCTAACCACGAACCACGGTAAGGGATAATACGTGCGTTATACAGCACTTTACCACTTGAGTGTGACTTACCTTTATCATGGTCGAAAAACACACCCGGAGAACGGTGCAACTGTGACACAATCACACGCTCTGTACCGTTGATGACGAATGTACCATTCTCAGTCATCAATGGGATTTCCCCCATATAAACACTTTGTTCACGAATGTCTTTAATGGCAGCTTTTGAATCTTTATCTTTGGCATCTTTGTCTTTAATCACAAGACGGATTTTGACACGCAATGGTGCGGCAAAAGTCGAACCACGTAAGATACACTCACGCACATCAAACTCAGGCTCACCCAAATAATATTCAACAAATTGCAATTCAGCATTACCAGAATGGCTCTCAATTGGGAAAATTGAGGTAAAGGCTGCTTGCAAGCCAATGTTTTCTCGACCTTTCGGCTTTTTATGTTCCTGTAAAAATTGCTCATACGAATCGACTTGGATTGCCAACAAATAAGGCACATCCATGACGGTAGGCAATTTTGCAAAACTTTTACGAATGCGTTTTTTTTCAGTATATGAGTATGCCATTAAAAGTCCTTAAACATTCAAAGCGTTAATGCCAACCCAAACACTCATTCACCGCATTGACTCAGTAGTCATCTACCCTACCTTAACCAAATTGTATGAACCAGTGATGGAATTTTAATCTCTTAAATGAGCGTGGGCGACACCACCGAGGTGAAGCCAATATTTCGAGCGATAAAAACGACAAAAAGCCAAACATCGGTAAGACATTTAGCTGATTTAGCTTAATCAATTAATAACTGCGTTACTACTAGCATGGAGCGAACGTGTCCTTTGTATGTGTGTCAACGTCAGCTGTTGGGTGACACGCAAAGTCAAGATTATTATTATATAATAAAAAAGCCTCTCTTGCAACTAGCAAGAAAGGCTTTTTTGCTACTACGAAGTAGTAAGTGACATCTTAGAATTATTTCAATTCTACAGTTGCACCAGCTTCTTCTAGTTTTTTCTTCAATTCTTCGGCTTCAACTTTGTTTGCACCTTCTTTGATTGGCTGTGGAGCACCTTCAACTAGGTCTTTAGCTTCTTTCAAGCCTAAGCCAGTGATTTCACGAACAGCTTTAATAACAGCTACTTTCTTGTCGCCAGCACCAGTCAACATAACGGTGAAGTCGTCTTTTTCTTCAGCAGCAGGTGCATCACCAGTAGCGGCAGGAGCAGCAGCCAAAGCAGCAGCTGATACGCCAAATTTTTCTTCCATCATAGTGATAAGTTCTACGATTTCCATTACTGATTTTTCTGCGATTGCATCAAGGATTTCTTGGTTAGTTAATGCCATGATAATAATTCCTAAATAAGTGAATAAGGTTGTTTCAATACAAAAAGTGGATTAATCAGCAGATTAAGCAGCTTCTTGCATTTGGTCACGAAGTGCAGCCAAAGTACGAGCCAATTTGCCAGCAGCGGCTTCTTTCATCGTACCCATCAAGCGTGCAATCGCTTCATCATAAGTTGGTAAGGTTGCTAAACGGTCGATATCTTTAGCTGGGATAAACTCACCATCAAAGGCAGCACCTTTAATTTCAAACTTGTCGTTCGTTTTTGCAAACTCTTTGAACAAACGGGCAGCAGCACCAGGATGTTCAGCTGAGAAAGCAATCAACGTAGGACCTACAAATACGTCATTTAACACGGCGTAGTTGGTGTCTTCTAAGGCACGGCGTAATAGAGTATTACGCACGATACGCATTTCAACACCCGCTGCACGAGCTTCTTTACGTAGCTGGGTCATTTTGCCAACGGTCACACCACGTGCGTCCGCAACAACAGCAGAAAGGGCACCTTTGGCAGATTCACTTACTTCAGCAACAATCGTTTGTTTGTCTTGAAGATTTAATGCCATTGGGTTGTCTCCATATTATTAATAATAAAATCATTATTAATAAATTTAGTTTAAATAATTAAGTGCTTACTTTTATCTAATGGATAAAGGCAAGCTTAATTACCATGCCATACGGTGTAAATTTCTTTACTTTCCGTCTGCGTAGGCTGACAAAGCAATTAAACCAAATATTGCTTGATGAGCAAGATTTAGAACCTACGGTCTTAGACAGCACAACCCGTGTGCTGAACTAATATTTAAAATTTGATAATCAAGATATTAGCGTTAATTAGGAATAATACTAAGATGTGTTGGGCGTATACAATACGCCCCTACAAAACCTATCTTATTGCTAATTTAAACAACTATAATACTATATGACTTATGCTAAACGGTAAGGTACTGGATCAAGTGTTAGGCCAGGTCCCATGGTGCTAGACAAGGTGATTTTCTTGATGTAGATGCCTTTTGAGGTCGCTGGTTTGGCTTTTTTCAAATCGGCAATCAATGCGTTAGCATTTTGAGCGATTTGGTCAGCAGTGAAACCAACTTGACCAATCGTGGTATGAATAATACCTGCTTTGTCAACACGGTAAGTTGCCTGACCTGCTTTGGTGTTTTTGACCGCTTCAGCAACGTTTGGTGTAACTGTGCCAACTTTTGGGTTTGGCATTAAGCCACGTGGACCTAGGATTGTACCTAATTGACCAACGACACGCATCGCATCTGGTGAAGCGATAACCACGTCAAAGTCCATGTTACCCGCTTTGATGCTTTCGGCTAGGTCTTCAAAACCAACGATATCTGCACCTGCTTCTTTAGCAGCATCAGCAGCAGCACCTTGAGCAAATACGGCAACACGTTTGGTTTTACCAGTACCTGATGGTAGGTTAGTAGCACCACGAACGACTTGGTCAGATTTACGTGGGTCAACACCTAGGTTGATAGCGATGTCGATAGACTCTTTGAATTTTGCAGGTGGTAATTGGTTTAAAATACCAACCGCTTCTTCAAGGGTGTATAATTTGTTTGCATCAAAGCTATCAGCGATTGCTTTTTGACGTTTTGTTAATTTAGCCATTTACACGCCCTCCACGTCAACGCCCATTGAACGAGCTGTACCTGCAAGGGTACGAATCGCAGCGTCTAGGTCAGCAGCGGTTAGTTCTGCATTTTTAGTTTTGGCGATTTCTTCTAACTGTTCACGGTTTACTTTACCGACTTTAGTTTTGTTTGGCACACCAGAACCTTTGGCTGCCCCTGCAGCTTTACGAATTAAGAAAGCAGCAGGTGGTGATTTCATGATAAAAGTAAATGATTTATCATTATAAACGGTGATTTCTACTGGTACTGGCAGACCAGGTTCCATGCTTGCAGAGGCAGCATTGAACTCTTTACAGAATGCCATGATGTTCACACCTTTTTGACCCAATGCTGGACCAATTGGTGGTGATGGATTTGCTTTACCAGCTGGCACTTGTAGTTTGATGTAACCATCAATCTTTTTAGCCATGATAGACTCCTATGTGGGTAATAACGCTAATGAATGTTAGCTCCCCATATGTGAATATAAGCCATAAGAAGTTTTGGTTCTTATAGACGGTTTTTAAAAGCCCATTATTATACCGTTTTTTTGTCAAAGGTAAAGTGAAGTTTCACTTAATTTACAAAAATTCAGTGGTTGATAATGAGGGTATTTATTGACTTTTTTCGACTTGTTTGAACTCAAGTTCAACAGGCGTTGGGCGATTAAACACGTTAACGGTCAATTGTAAGCGTGATTTTTCGTAATCCACTTTTTCGACCAAGCCTTTAAATTCAGTAAATGGCCCATCAATGACCAACACTTCTTCACCCGGTTCAAATAAGGTTTTAGGGCGGGGTTTGTTTTCATTGGTATTGAGGCGATTAAGGATGGTATCCGCTTCTTTTGGGGTGATGGGAGCTGGGTTTTCTGGTGTACCACCGATAAAGCCCATCACACGAGGGCAGTCTTTGACCAAGTGCCATGTATTGTCATTCATGTCCATTTCAATCAGCACATACCCAGGGAAGAATTTACGTTCAGATTTGCGTTTTTTACCATCACGCATTTCAATCACTTCTTCGGTTGGTACTAGGACTTGACCGAACGATTCTTGATACTCACTGCGATTGATACGCTCAATTAAGGAACGTTGCACTTGTTTTTCAAAGCCTGAAAAGGCTTGTACGATATACCAACGCATGGGAAGCTTCCTCTTTTAATATAAGCTTGTCTAAACGACAACGCTCAAGGTACGATTATAAGTCATGCTAACAAATCTTTGGCTGAGAGTATAGTTTTGTTAGTAAATTTACAAATAAAAACCCACATAGGTGGGTTATAAAACACAGACTATATGGGTTTGAAAGATTGATATAGATAACCTTAAAATTAGCTACCAACCATGTAATGAATGACTTGGGTAAAAATGGTATCTAATAGCCAAACAATCAGTGCTAAAATACCTGTGACCACTGCGACTTGCCATGTGTATTGGGTGGTTTCTTGTTTGGAAGGCCATGTGACACGGCGTAACTCTACTCGAGAATCTAGCAATAATGTCTTGAAGGCACTGCCTTGGTTGGTCATGGCTAAAGCTAAGATTGCCATGATAATCATAACAGCAATCACCGCTATTCTCGTCCAAACGTTACTGGCAGGTTGCCAATAGGCAGGCAGATAGTGGTTAACCAAGGTTGCCCCAATTAATAATACAATAGCCACAACCCAAAGTATCATGTCTTTTGGGTCACGGCGTTTGGCAACTTCGATTGTTGAAGGTTCGTGAATCAGTGGATTGTCACCAGACACCCTGTCACCATGCAATTCTGCTAGTTTCTTTTCTAGCATATTTTTCATAGGGTTGTCCTGTTACTATTCAGTGAAGATATTTAATTGCTTAAGGAGCAACTTTTAGTATATTTATATATGGCAGGCGATGTAGGACTCGAACCTACAACCCTCGGTTTTGGAGACCGATGCTCTACCAATTGAGCCAATCGCCTTTACTTGCTGGGAGTTGGTATTATAGCTATTTTTTTGATGATTGCAAGTGTTGAATACAATTTTTATCGGTTTTAATCGTCCATTTACCGCAAAATACACCTTGCAAAAAGTTGGGCGAATGCCTTACGTCCCTAAATTATCATCGAATGTTCCATGGGTTACGCTTCGCTAACCCACGTTACAAGATTGAAGATTATAAGAGAATTTTGTTTTGGTACTTATTAGCGATTACCAATATAACACCCAACCATTTTCCACAGGTACTCGTGGGTCGCTGTTAATTTTGTCTTTAAGGGCTAAGGCCGCCACTTTGCCGTTTTCAGGCCCAACTACCACTCGTACGCCTCGGCTGGTTTGACTGGTTTTGACACGATAGCCAGCGGATTGCAGTTTTTTGGCAATTTCATCGGCTTTCTTTTGGTCAGTGGCAAGGGCGATTTGTACGCCAAATGTGCCTTTGGCATCGGTTTCTTTGACGGTTTGACGAGCTTGTTTGAGTTTGTCTTGAGCAAGTTTGTAGGCTTGTTTTTCGTCTTGTTTACGTTTGGCTTCAAGGGCTTGGGCTTGTTGTTTTGCCAAGGCTTCTTGTTTTTTGCGATTAATTTCGGCTTGGCGTTGTTGCTCTTGCTGTTGGGCTAGTAATATGGCTTCTTGTTTTTTACGAGCGATTTCTTGTTGGCGTTGCTGTTCTTTTTGTACCGCTTCTTGTTTTTTACGGTTGATTTCAGCTTGACGTTGTTGGGCTTGTTGTTGCTCACGTTGGTGTGCTAATTGTTGTAGTGATTGGGCTTGCTTTGCATTTGGGATGACAAGGTTTTGTCCCACATGAAGTGTGCTATTGGTAGATAGCCCATTTGCCATTGCCAACGCTTCTACAGGGACATTATAACGGCGAGATAAGCCAATTAAGCCCTCCCCTGCTTTAACTTGATAAGAAGAAGGGTTTGTGGCGGTTGTTTTTACCACAGGTTTGGTGGGGGTTTGTTCAATTGGTTTAACTGTTGCTGGTACAGTAGGTTGTGGTCTTGGTGTCACAGCCACGGTGGTCGGTATTGGTTTTGGCGAAGGAGCTTGGGTAACAGGGGTGGCTGGTTGAGCTACTGCTTGCGGTGTTTGGCTATTGATAGTATTGATTGCCGTTGGGCGTGGGGTAACGACTGGGGTAGTAATTGCCGTGACTGAGGTATTATTGGCTGTGACTGTACTGGCTGGTTTGGTCGTATACAGTTGATTTTCGGCACGACTGCGTGCCAACGCTTCTGCTTCAATACGTTGTTGTTCGGTTAGGTATTGTTGAGCTGCTTGTTCTTGGGCTTCAACCCGTTGTTCACGTAGTTTTTGTTTTTCGGCAAGAATGTTTTTTTCGGTTTGCATATCCGCTGTCAATGGGTTAGTACCCACAACTGAGGCGGTAGGGTTTGAAGCGACAAGACTGGTTTCTGCGTCCGATGAGGGATTGGGGTTGGCATTCATCACTTGATGAACGGTAGCATATAGCAGAACGCTACCACCCAAAAATACAGAACTACCTAAAATTGCTTGTTTTGAAAATTTCATCAAATCCTCTTACTGGTTGAAACCCTTCCCTTTAGGGAAATACAATACTATTGGGAGGGGCGTAACCCTTTCCAATTTGTTTGCAATTCACGTTGCACACGTGGATTGAAACATCACGCTGACCCAACGCTGTGATTAATGCCTTTGTTAATGCTAGAAATTGTTAGTTATTTTATATTAACTGATATTGACAAAATAATAAACGTTTTCATTGGGTTTTTCCTATTTTTGGGCAAAATATGGCTGGTTTTCTAATGTGTGTAATACCTCACCAATGGTATGAAATGAGCCACAAACCAAAATCATGTCATCAATTTGGCTATGCTCAAGTGCGGATTGGGTGGCTTGTGCCAAGGTATCCACCAAATAAACAGTTTGAAAGTGTGGATTTAATGCGGTAGCAAGTTGAGCTTTGGCAGTGGCTCGAAAATGGTCGATAACCCCACTATGTACTGTGTCAATTGGCAAGGTTTGGAGTTTTGACAAAACTTTTTCGATATCTTTATCCGCTAACATCGAAAAAACCAAATGCAGTTTTGCAGTCGGATGGGTATCTTGGTAGTTTTTCCAAAATGGCAAAAATTGACCCAATAAAAAATCAATCCCATGTTCATTGTGCGCAACATCAAACACCCATTGACGCTCGGCAAGGTAGCGTGTATCAAAGCGTCCTGCCAGTCGAATGTTTGGCATTGCTTGGGCGATATGCGATTGGGTAATATTCAAACCACTGGCAAGTAAAGCGGTAATCGCTGTGGCGGTATTGTGGATAGATAAATTGGGCTTTGGCAACGACAACGTAACAGCAGAATTGCTGTATTGCCAGTTATCGAGATTTTCTTGGTAAGCAAATTCTTGATAAGCAAAATCTTTGGCATAGTGAATTAATTTGGCTTGGTGCTGTGCAATCAATGGCGGTATGGTGTTTGGCATATCGCTTTCACCATACACAAGGGTAATGCCATCACGCAAAATCCCTGCTTTTTCCACCCCGATTTTTTCACGGGTATCGCCTAACCAATCGACATGGTCAATGCCCACATTGGTAATCACGGCTAAATTCGGCTCAATGACGTTGACAACATCTAGCCTGCCCCCTAGCCCAATTTCGAGTACCCATACGTCACAATCACTTTGACTAAAAATCAAAAAGGCGGATAAGGTGGTCATTTCAAAAAATGATAAGGTCAAACCACAATCAAGGCGTGCTTGTTCGACTTGGGCAAAGGCATTGATAAGGGTTTGGTCATCGACCATCTCGCCATTGATTTTCACACGTTCATTAAATACCAATAAATGCGGTGACTGGTATAGGGCGGTTTTGTAGCCTGCGGTTTGGCAAATTTGGGCGATGGTGGCGGTGGTCGAGCCTTTGCCGTTTGTGCCTGCAACAGTGAAAACATAGGCATCGGTTTTTCCAATACCCAATTTCTCAAAGACAGGGATGACTCGCTCTAAGCCCATATCAATGGCAGAAACGTGAATACCCTGCATATAGTTAAGCCAGTCGGTTAAAGTGCTGTCAACAGTGGAAATTTTTTGCATTTTTATAGTAACCAATTTTCAATAAAAAAAGCGTATTAAGATTATACGCTTTTTTTTACCATCAAAACATCTTAGGATTTGTATAATAACTTAAATCAAAAACAACATTTTGAAAATTTGGGCATATACAATACGCCCCTACAGAGCCATCTTACTTTTAGTTGACACGACTATAGTAAGTCAGTTTTTCTAACATTCTAGCAATAGTATCTCTCAGTTGATGACGGTGTACCACTTGGTCAACCACACCATGTTCTGCCAAAAACTCAGCTCGTTGAAACGGCTCATCCAACACCTCACGCACGGTCTGCTCAATCACACGCTTACCTGCAAAACCAATCATGGCTTTTGGCTCGGCAAGGTGGACATCACCTAGCATGGCAAGGCTGGCAGTCACGCCACCATATACAGGGTTGGTCAATACCACGATATACGGAATCCCTGCCAAACGCAATCGCTCAATCACAGTTGCTGTGCGAGCCATCTGCATAAGGGACAGTAAGCCCTCTTGCATTCTCGCCCCACCGCTGGACGCAAAACATACCAATGGCTTCTGCTCGGCAAGGGCTTTTTCGCCTGCCAATACAAAACGGTCGCCCACCACTGACCCCATCGAGCCACCCATAAACTGAAAGTCAAAGGCACACGCCACCACATCGAGGTTTTTGAGCTTGCCTGTCATGGCAATCAAGGCTTCGGTTTCGCCTGTTTTGGCTTGGGCTTCTGCCATGCGGTCTGGGTAGGCTTTGCTATCGACAAAGCCGAGGGGATTACCTGCTTGGTATTGTTGCCCCAGTTCGTCTTGGATTTCATCAAAAAACCAATTTAGGCGTTTACGTGCGGTCATCGCCATGTGTTCATCGCAATGGGGGCAAATAAATTGGTTAAAACTCAAGGCGGTATTGGTGGTCAAAGCATTGCAATTGGGACAACGAGTTGACGGTTCAGTTTCGACCGCTGATAAATTTTGTTTTGGGCGTGGCTGAATAGTTGGTAATGGGCGGTGTAGCCATGTTTCTGATAGTTGTTGACCCATTGTGACAGGGGCATCGGTTGCGGTTTGGGCGGTCATGGGAAGTCCTTTTTAATTCGCTAAATTCAGTGTACAAGCATAGACTCAAAAGTTATCTGTCTATGCTAACTGATTTTTTGATAAATTGCCATGAGGAAAGTTATGTTGATTGGAAAATGACAAGGTAAACGATTTGCATTTTTCTACATCCAACTATTCGTTATTTCACCAATAACTTTGAACCCAGTTGCAGTTTAATCGCCGTCATCACCGTGGCATACACAGCCACACACGCCAACACAGCCCCTGACAACTTATTAATAACATTGGCAATTTTATTGTTTGTCACTTTAGAAAACAGCAACGAATACACCGACAAAATCCCATAATCCAACACCACCCAAATACTCACCAAAATCCCCATCGCCAACAGTTTATCTTCCGCCACGCCAAAAAACATCGGGAAAAATGCAATAAAAAATAACACATCTTTGGGATTGGAAATACCGACCAAAAAACCATCTTTAAAGAATTTTTTATCGACTGACGGACTATTGGTTTGCTTATTTAAATTGATTTCCACCCTATCTTTTAAAATACCAATCGCAAAATACAACACATACAACGAGCCAAACAACGTCAGCCATAGCAACGCCTGTTCGCTAATCGCAAATAGCCCTTGAATCACCGCCATTGATAAGGCTATCAGCAACAGCGAAGCGGTATTTGTCCCTGCGACCGTTTTGATACCTGCCTTAAAGCCATATTTGGTACTGGTATTCGCTACCATCACAGTAACAGGACCCGGTGTGCCTAAAAATAAAATAATCGCTGAAATATAAGCGATGATTAGGGGAGTATTTATCATCCTGCGTTCCTTATGGGCTTTAAAAACAAGGTTAAATGGTGCGTAAAACATACCCTTTGATTTTGAAATTTATAGCATTAAATCAGAAATAACCTTTTGATATCTTGGGCGTATGCAATACGCCCCTACAAAACCTATGTAATCTCTCATTTAAACAAATAAAAAATCATAAATTATCAATGGCTTGTCGTAATTCATCCATTTTTGCCAAAATATTGGCTTTTGCGGTGGCGATTTTGGCACTATCATCGCCCACATCGGCAAAGTGCTTGACTAGCTCACTACCAACAATCACGCCATCCGCAAACTTGGCAACGGCTTTGGCAGATGCCCCATCACGAATGCCAAAGCCCACACAAATAGGCAAATCAGTGCTGTCTTTAATCGCTTGCACTTGCTTGCCGACTTCATCAGTATCAAGCGTGTTTGAGCCTGTCACGCCTTTCACCGATACATAATAAATAAAACCACCGCCATGTTTTAGCACTTGCTCACGGCGTTGTGGTAAGGTCGTTGGGGCAAGCAAAAAGATTTCGTTCATGCCATGATTTTTTAGGTCTTGGGTAAACTCGCCTGCTTCTTGGGGTGGTAAATCGACCATTAGTAAGCCGTCCGCCCCTGCATCTTGGCAGAGTTTTAGGAAGTTGTCATAGCCGATGATTTCAACTGGGTTGAGATAACCCATAAACAGCACAGGCGTGGTGGTGTTGGTTTTGCGGAATTCTTTGACCATTTCAATCGCTTGGCGTGTGCTTGTGCCACCTGCTAAGGCTCGCTCGCCAGCCAATGAAATAGTTTGACCGTCTGCCATTGGGTCGGAAAATGGCAAGCCGACTTCGATGATGTCTGCACCGTGTTTGACTAGGTCTTGCATGAGTTCAACGGTGACGGTTGGGTTTGGGTCACCTGCCATAATGTATGGGATAAGGGCTTTTTTGTTTTGCTGTTTTAATGTGGCAAAAGTGGTTTCAATTCGGGTCATAGTATATATCTCAAGAATTAATAACGTATCTTTTATTGTACAAAGGTGTAAAAACATTAGATTCTATAATATCAATATAGCCAATAGTAAAAGTAACATTCATGTTTCTATCAGTATAAATAAACCTACTATCTAATACCTCTTCAATCACACTTCTTAACCTTTCCCGAATATCACTCATGGAATTTATCAAAATGTCTTTCATTGGCAATACAATAATTACATGATATTTTACATCTTTAGATTCCAAATCAGCAGTTACTGTACTAAAATGCTTCTCGATAGAATTCACAAAATATTCAATTACCTGTTTATCAATTCTATTAAAATCTATATATCTATATGATATCAATGTCTTATCATCATTTACTGTATGTGCACTAAAATCGAAACCAAAATCGCTGAATTTTAAGAAATTTACAATAAAATATTCTTCTTCCAACCATGTAAAGAGCTGTAATTCCATTTCTTTTTCACTAAATCTTGAGTTTATCTTCAGCCGACTACTCATAGTATGATTCACTTTGCCTACATCTTTAATTATTTCTTCAGATAAAGAAGTGTTAAGCATTTTTCTAGCATTTTCTAAAAACGATTCAGTGTTATAAATATAAAAATTTTCAACATCGCTTTCATGGCAAATTTCTGCTACTAATTCTGGTCTCGCAGAAATAACTTTTCCACTGACAGAAAGCATCCAATCATCTTTAGTATCATCAGTGATTAAAATTATATGTTTTTCGTTTTTTTCTTCAGCATATTCAATTAATTGCTTCCATAAAATTAAGTCACCAAATCCTGCCCTATAAAATAGACCATCATATCTATAATCATCTTTATTATTTGACTTCACGTTGTTTATGTCTTTAAAACTTGGTGGAATATTATTTTTCGCCCTTTCTTCACCATCCTTAAAAACATCATTAAGCCATTTTTGATTTTCAGGCTTTTTACCAACTTTGTTTTTGAATAGTTCTAATACTTTATTTAATGTTTCATCTTCATTTAAAGAGTTTGATAAACTTTTTTCTTTAATCTTATTCAATTCTTCCAAAACTTTGTTAGATAAATTTTGAAATTGTTCTAAAATAGGTTCTGCTTGAATATCTGAATGACGTTTATCAAGCTGTAATGCTTTATATTTCTTCTCAATATCGTCTATAGAGACTCTAATTGAACTCTTAAAATCATTCAAAACCTTATTTTGCTCTGAGATGACACTTAACCTATTCCTGTGAAACTCAAGTGCTACTTGATAAGGAATCCAAACTTTATCATTAATCTTATATAGAATCTCTAAGACTGCATCTCTCGTTTCCTTTTTATATCTATACAAGTTTAAAAGCACATTTGTATCAAATACAAATACTCCCTCATCCCACATTTTTTTGAATTCATCGTCAGTTGGTCGATAATAACCTTTAAACATATCCTTCATAATCAAACCTCAATCCCATCACGTTTCATCACGGTATGCAAATCTTTATCACCCCGTCCTGACAAATTGACAATAATCGTTTGGTCGGGTCGCATGGTTTTGGCAAGTTTTAACGCATAGGCAATGGCGTGCGAACTCTCCAACGCTGGGATAATGCCCTCTTTTTGGGTGCATTCTCGAAAGCCGTGCATCGCCTCTTCATCGGTAATCGCCACATACTGTACACGCTCCACATCTTTTAGGAAGCTATGCTCAGGCCCTACGCCAGGATAGTCAAGCCCTGCCGAAATCGAATGCGTTCCTAAAATCTGTCCATCATCATCCGCCATCAGATACGTGCGATTGCCGTGCAACACACCCACTCGCCCTGCATTCAATGGAGCGGCGTGGTTGCCAGTTTCGACCCCATCACCGCCTGCTTCGACACCATACATTTTGACATCGCTATCATTTAAGAAGTCATGGAACAAGCCAATCGCATTGCTACCGCCACCGACACAGGCGACTAGGGCATCAGGTAATTTGCCTGTTTTCTCGAGGTGTTGCTGTTTGGCTTCTTTGCCGATAATGGCTTGGAAATCTCGCACCAACATCGGATACGGATGAGGCCCTGCCACCGTGCCGATGACATAATAAGTGCTATCCACATTGGTCACCCAGTCACGCATGGCTTCGTTCATGGCATCTTTAAGCGTGCGTGTGCCAGAGGTAACAGGAATCACGGTCGCCCCAAGTAACCGCATCCGATACACGTTCATGGCTTGGCGTTCGACATCGTCCGCCCCCATATATACCACGCATTCTAGCCCCAATCGTGCCGCAATGGTGGCTGTCGCTACGCCGTGTTGCCCTGCCCCAGTTTCGGCGATGATACGTTTTTTGCCGACCATTTTGGCGAGTAAGGCTTGACCAATGGTGTTATTGACCTTGTGAGCCCCTGTGTGGTTAAGGTCTTCTCGTTTTAGGAAAATTTTTGCACCGCCTGCATCTTCGGTCAGACGTTTGGCAAAGTATAATGGAGTCGGTCTGCCGACATAATTGACCAAGTCTTGTTGAAATTCTTCCCAAAAAGCAGGGTCGGCTTTGGCGGTGTTGTAGATACGCTCGAGCTCTTCAAGGGCGGTCATCAAGGTCTCAGACACGAAGCGTCCGCCATGAATGCCGAAGTGTCCGCTGTCGTCTGGGTATTGGTTAAAGTCGCTGATGTTGTTTGGGTTGGTAAAGTTCATGGTTGTTCCTATTTTAATAATCAAAACATGATAATTTTGGCATGGTAAACTTACTTAAAAAATGTAATAAATTTTTGGTTTATCAGCTATTTAACTTATCTCTAACCACCATCAAGGCAAAACCCAGTAAATTTAAGCCATTCCAATTTAACGGATTAGCAATTTTTTCATCATCTTTGGCAAGCCCAACGCCCCAAATTTTATCAAATGGACTAGCCTCCACCAACACACGATTACCTGTATTTAGCAAAAACGTTTTCAAATCTTCATGTTGGCTAAACTTGGCAACATTGCCATTCACCACAATGTCAAAACGCTGTGCATTCCACACTTTTTCATCAAAATTGGCAACTTTTCGCCCCAACTCTTTGGCTTTTTTTGGATGACGATTTTTAGGGCTAATAATTGCCTCAAACATCGCTTTATCACCGAATAACAACGCTTTTTGAGCCATCATATAATGTTCAGCCGTTGGGTATCGCACATCATCAACGACAAAGGGCGAATCATACCATTGGCTAAAACAGGCATTACTCACCTGCCCGTCCGCTCGTGGCGTATGCCCCCAAAAGTATAGATATTTGAGTTTGTTTTTGGCTCGAAATTGACTAACAACCCAATCAATATCATATATTTGCATAATTTAAATCCTATTTATTCGTTAGCCTTTAAAAACCGTTAAACCTGCAAAAGTCTGAGCCGTTGGCATCACTTCAATACGATTGATATTAACGTGTTTGGGCTGTTCGACCAGCCACATCACCATATTGGCAATATCCTGTGGCGTGACAAACTGCACATTTTCATACACCTTTTGGGCTTTGGCATCATCGCCATGAAACCGCACATTGCTAAACTCCGTGCCACCGCATAAGCCTGGTTCGATATTGGTCACTCGCACCATTTTACCAAGCAAATCCGCTCGCAAATTGAGGCTAAATTGGGTCACAAATGCCTTAGTTGCCCCATACACATTACCGCCTAGATACGGATAATTACCTGCGATTGAGCTGATATTGATGATATAGCCGTCATTGTTGGCGACCATTGACGGCAAAATGGCGTGGGTGATATTGACCAAACCCAGCGTGTTGGTGTTAATCATCTGTTGCCAGTCGCTGATGTCGGCTTTGTCGGCGGTTTCTAGTCCGAGGGCTAATCCTGCGTTATTCACCAGTACGTCAATGTGTTGCAATAGGTCGCTTGGTAGCGATTGTAAGGCGGTTTGGGTAGCGGTCAAGTCGGCAATGTCAAAGGCAAGGGGGATAAAATTTTCGCCCAGTTGGGTTTTTAAGTCGTCCAGTTTGTCGGCTCGTCTGCCCGTACTGATGACGGTGTGACCTTTGTTGATAAAGTCGATAGCGATTTGTTTGCCAAAACCTGATGTTACGCCTGTGATTAAAATGTTCATGGATTGTCCTTATTTAATGGGTTATTTATTTTGTACTATTATTCTAGTACATTAGTATAAATACTTTTGCTAAATTTGCAATTTATTTCTAAATTTTCCAAACGATGTGTTATCAATTTTCCTCATCAAGAAAATTATGAAGTTTTTCTAGCGTATGTTGATGTGTTTCCTGTGAGCCTGATTGTGGATTAAAATAGGCAATATTATTTAGCAAGGCAAAAATCAACTTCGCTCTTTTACTATTTGGTTCGGATTCATCATATATTTTAATCAAATCATCCAATACCCAAATTTTATCATCGTAATAGATACCGCTATGGTCATGGGCTATTTCTTTAAATAAACTATCATATACTTCATCAATAATTTTTGAGGATGTATCATTATTTATGCTTTCAAGCTTTATCAAATTTTCCTGCAAACTCATAGCCACTTCCTTTAAATCAATTAATTTTTCTTAACTATTTATAAACGCCAATTACGCTTTTCAATCGTTCTTACACTTGGCTCATTTAACAAATTCGGTAAATAACGCATTAAATTCAATAACTCAGTATCATCTTTTTGCCCAGTAAAATCCGCAACTCGCACCAAATTCCCATAGTTACGAGCCAGTTTTTCGGGGCTATTATCAATCATAATCATCTGTTCAAGTGAATAGCGTTTTTTAAGTTTTTTCAAATCTTTGATATACACATTTTCATAGCGATAAAAATCCATGCGTTGCACACATTTTTCTCGTGAAAAAATAAACCGTAACGCTTGACGTTGTTCATCTGTAAAAATCATTTGGGTGACAATATCAGCGTACCAACTGCCCGATGATGTCCATACCGCTACATCCGCATGGGCAAAACAAAACGCTAGAAACTCTGTCAAACACGGTCTTTGATAGACAAAATAATCACCCACGATAAAATCATAATCGTTATGGATGATGTCATGGCTTGCATGAATCAGCGTTTCATCTAAGTCGAGAATGATGAGTTTTTTCATAAGCCACTACTTAACATTTGCTAAAAATTTCTGCATTTTCTCCACACTTTTAACACCTTTTGCTGACTCGATACCGCCACTCACATCCACACCCACAATCTGCCTACCCTCTTTCGCCAAACTCACAATCGCCTCGCCCACATTGTCCGCCGTCAACCCCCCTGCCAAAATAATCGGCAATGGTGAATCCTTTGGAATTTTCCCCCAATCAAACCGCTCACCTGTTCCACCAAATTTATCGGGATGATAAGCATCCAACAACACGCCACACGCCCCAAAGTCTTTCAGCTCTTGGATTTGGGCAAGCAAACTCTGCTCGGTGTCTTCGTCCGTCACACGCAAGGCTTTTATCCAACGCTTATTGACCCTATCCGCCATCAAATGACACAAATGAGCCGATTCATCGCCATGAAACTGTATCACATCAAATGGCATATGATGCGACAAATACACCAAATCCTGCTCTGGCATATTCACCACCAACGCCACAATCGTGACAAATGGCGGAACAGTTTTGGCAAGCTCATTCGCCTGTTCAACGGTAACGGCTCTTGGGCTTTGGTCATATAGCACAAAACCCACGGCATTCACGCCTAAGTCAATGGCGGTTTTGAGTTGGTCAGCGTTGGTAAATCCGCAGAATTTGACGCTAATAGGATTTGGAGTTGGATTATTCGGTGTCATTGAAGTGGTCATCTTGGTTTGGGTAGTTGAATTTAATACCAATTCCATGTAGGGGCGTAATGCTTACGCCCTTTAGTGCAAGATATCAATTTGGGCGTATTCAATACGCCCCTACTGGCAATTTTATTGGGAATGGTATCAGTTGCATTATAACGATAAACCCAACAAAAAACAGACATAAAAAAAGGCGTTTATTCAAAACGCCTTTTTCAAAAATCATCAAAAATTATGCCGTTTGAGCGTCTTGTTGCTCGTCAGACTTTTTGCATTTTTTACCAAAGCCACAGCAAGATTTTTGACCATCTTTTTGACATTTGCTGTCGTCAGATTTGGCGGTGTTGCGGTCGTATTTGTCACCAAAAATCGCCGATTTCATCGGACAGTAGCCTGCCACACCTGTCAACATGGGTACATAGCCGATTTTTGCCAATGCTGATTGGTTCTTTTTGCCCATACGCACGATGGCACAGCCTACGCCAATGCGAGCGATACGCTCAAGGGTACTCATATTTTTTGTCATGGTTTATTCCTCGTTGTTAATAAATGGGTTAATCAAATCATTATAAACCCAACACCGTGGACTATCTATGGCTTTTTCATAGGGCAAGTGTTAAGGTTTTATTACAACACATTCAGTGGTATTTTAAGGTATTGCACGCCATTGCTTTCTGCGGTGGGCAGTTGCCCTGCATTGATGTTGACTTGCACCGATGGCAAAATCAAGCGTGGCATGGCAAGGGTTTTATCTCGTTCGTTACGCATTCGCACAAATTCGGCTTTGCTTGTCCCATTTTTGACATGGATATTGCTCAATTTTTGGTCGCTGACACAAGCCGTTGGGGTGTGCGGTCTGCCCCCTGCTGGCGGATAGTCGTGACACAAGTACAGCAAGGTGTCATCTGGCAACGCAAGCAGACGTTGAATCGAATCGTACAAATCCTCGGCACTGCCATTGGGAAAATCACAGCGAGCCGTCCCCACATCTGGGGCAAAAATGGTATCGCCAACAAACACGGCTTGTTTTTCCCCATCATCAAACACATACGCCATATCGGCTGGGGTATGCCCTGCAACGTGCATCGCTGTGATGGTGATATTGCCAAGTTGTAGGGTCGTCCCCTCTTCAGTCAATAGGTCAAACTGACTGGCATCGGTGGCAAAATCTTCATCAAGATTAAAAATTTGTTTAAAGGTCTGTTGCACTTGGCTAATCGCTTTACCGATGACGATTTGACCGCCCAATTTGGCTTTGACATACGGAGCGGAGGACAAGTGGTCGGCATGGGCGTGGGTTTCGATAATGTACTCAACAGTCAGATTTTGGCTTTGGATAAAATCAATGACCTTGTCAATCGCTTGGGTACTGGTTTTGCCTGCTTTGGGGTCGTAGTCAAGCACAGGGTCGATGATAGCACATTTTTTGCTGATATTTTGAGATGGATTTTTGGCAAGATTTTGTTCAGCACTTTCATCGACTGCCACATGGGTGTAAGTTTCGGTATCTGGGTCTAAAAAAGAGTGGATATTCATAAAGTGACCTTATCAAAATACAGTTGTTGCGAGTGATTATATATTTTAACATTATATAATTCAATATAATATTTATCTATTCAAACATTTTATTTTTGGTTATAATATTGCTCTGACAATGAAGGAACTATGTATGAGTTTGACAATCGAAAGCCCCACTGCCGAAATGGCGATTCCCACTGCATCCGTGATGCCTACCAACATGGATACCACCATGTTATCGCAAATGCAAGCCTCAGCAGGTCAAGCCAGCCAATTACTCAAATCGCTGTCACACCCTGACCGCTTGATGTTGTTGTGCCAGTTGACGCAAGGTGAGTATTGCGTGAGCGAACTCGAAAAAATGGTCGGTTTAGGTCAGCCCAGTTTATCACAGCAGTTGGGTATTTTGCGTAAAGATGGCTTGGTCAATACTCGCCGTGATGGTAAGCAAATTTATTATTCGGTGGCAAGTGACGATGCGTTGGCGGTGCTAAATGTGCTGTATGAACGTTTTTGTCAATGTTAAAAGGGTATGTTATTCGACTTCTTTATAAACTGTTAAAATTAAACTAAAAACCATCATTTAACCCCACCCCCTTGCGAAGCAGTGCTTCTCACCCACTTAGCAGGGGAGGGGGCAGTTCTCCCCCTATGTAGGGGATTTAGAGGGGGTATGGAAAGAGGTCAATTAAATCCCCATGCCCAAGCCCTTATCCCTCCCCCAATTATTGTCATGGCTTACGTCCATTTTTCGCTTACCACATTGGTGGCGAACCTACCAAAAAGCCAATTTTAGCCAAGACATATTGGCAGGTCTGATTGTCGGTATTTTGGTAATTCCGCAAAGTTTGGGCTACGCCATGCTGTCTGGTTTACCGCCTGTGTACGGCTTGTACAGTGCGATTGTGCCAGTCCTTGTGTATGCATGGGTCGGCTCAAGTGCAGTGAATGCGGTCGGTCCTGTGGCGATTACCGCCATTATGACCGCCCAAGTATTAGCCCCTTACCATGACCTTAGCCCAGAGCAATATGCCACCATGTCGGCATTGTTGGCGTTGCTGACAGGGGCGATGTTGTGGCTTGCCAGTGTGTTTCGTTTGGGTTGGGTGACGCAGTTTATCAGTCGTGGCGTGACCGCAGGTTTTATCAGTGGGGCATCCATCCTTATTTTTATCAGCCAAATCAAATATTTGACAGGCATCCCCATCACAGGCAATAGCATTTTTCACAATTTATCGTCTTTTATCAGCCATTTCCACCAACTGCATTTACCAACCTTATTGCTAGCCGTGACTATCTTCGGCATTTTATTTATCAATCGTTATTATTTGGCAAATTGGTTAAAAAAGGGTCTAAAAATCAGACTAAAAAATCATACCCAAACCGTACCCCTATCGCAAGTTTCACCATCGCCTACCGCTCAATATGACCACAAAATCTCGATGTTTATCAAGCTATTGCCATTATTGGTGATGGTGGGGGCGATTTTGTTTAGTGTGGTGTTTGATTTTGAGCAACAGGGCATTCGCACTATTCAGCAGATTCCGCAAGGCTTACCGCATTTTGTGTTGCCGTTTTTACCCACGTCATTGACCCAACTGATTGACCTGTTGCCTGCGTCTGCATTGATGGCGTTGGTGGCGTTTGTGTCGAGTGATTCTGTGGCTCGTAGCTATGCTCGCAAACTCAAACAACCTTTTGATTCTAATCAAGAGCTTAAAGGCTTGGGGCTTGCCAATATGGTGGGGGCGTTTTTCCAAAGTTTTGCGGTGGTGGGGGGATTTTCTCGCACGGCGGTGAATGTCGATGCAGGGGCAAAAACTCCGCTTGCCAGTATCGTGGCGGTGGTGGTGATGGTGGTGGCGTTGATGTTGTTTAGTCCACTGCTCGCTCCCCTGCCCTATGCGATGTTAGGGGCGAATATCATGGTGGCGATTTTGGGTATGATTGACCTTGATACGCTCAAGCAAGCCTTTGCCAGTGACCGTTTGGATGGGATTGCGTTTTTGGTGGCGTTGGTTGGGGTGTTGGTGTTTGGGCTAAATATCGGCTTGGTTCTTGGGATTATGGTGTCGTTTGCAGGGTTGATTTGGCAATCGAGCCATCCGCATATTGCGATTGTGGGGCAAGTGGGTGATACGGGGCATTTTCGCAATATCAATCGCCATTCGGTCATCGAGCAAGATACGGTGTTGATTATTCGGATTGATGAAAGTTTGTTTTATGGCAATGCCGAATCGGTGCATGGCTTTATCACGCAAAGTTTGCTGACGCATCCGAGTTGTCGTGATTTGGTGTTGATGTTGTCGGCGGTGAATCATATTGATTTGACCGCCCAAGAGATGTTGGTGATGTTAAATGATGAGCTAAATCAACAAGGTATCACGCTTCATTATTCTGAGGTGAAAGGTCCTGTGATGGATATGATTGAGCAAACGGATGTGATTAAAAGTTTGCGTGGGAAAGTGTTTTTAAGTACGCAACAAGCCGTGAGGGCTTTAGAAAAATGCTAGTCGTTCACTGGACACCTGTTAAAAATACCAACATCAAAAAAATGAATTATCAAGATAATTCCACACCGGAATGAATTTGGGCGAATTTTGAAAATCAAAAAAAGTCAGTCTATGCTAAAATAGTCCAATGCTGACTTTTTAAATCTTATTAATTAAGGATAATAAAATGCCCAACAACACCGTATTTTCAGCCCAAATTTCGCCAGAACATATCGCCCTTATCAAACAACAAGGCTTTAAAACCATCATAAATAACCGCCCAGACCACGAAGAACCCAATCAACCATTAAACGCTGATATCGAAAAAGTCGCCAAAGAATTGGGAATGCCTTATCACTTTCAACCTGTAGTTGCCAGTAGCATTAGCAAAAAGGACTGCCAAGACTTTGCTGATATATTTAACAATGCGGAAAAACCTGTGTTTATGTTCTGCCGTACAGGTAATCGCTGTAATATTTTATTTCATCACGCAGAACAATTAGACTTATTGGATTAATCATGCCAAAAATCACCCTGTGGATAGACGCAGACGCAATTCCTAATGTCGCAAAACAGCTTATCGTCAAAACCGCCGAACGCACCCAAACGCCTACGATATTTGTCGCCAATCGTGCGATTGCCCTACCACGCCTGCCAATATTACAAATGATTGTCGTTGAAGGTGGTTTTGACAAAGCCGATGACTACATTGCCGAAAACTGTGTTAGTGGTGATGTGGTGGTGACTTCCGATATTCCGCTTGCCAATGACTGTATCGAAAAAGGGGCAAAAGTCGTCACCGCTCGTGGCTTTGTCTATGACAAAGACAATATCAAGCAAAAACTCAATATGCGTGACTTTATGGACACCATGCGAAGTACAGGCGTGCTAGAGCCACAGCAGATGGGCGGACAAGCCCCCTATAGCGACAAAGACAAACAACAATTTGCCAATATTTTAAATGCTTGGATTCGTTAATTTTATTTTTTGGAAATACTATGCTTAATCCGATTCACGCCATCAAACAGTTATACACGCTTGACATCGCCAACGCATCGACCACATTGGGGATAAGCCGTGAGGTGATTGAGCAACACGAAAGCGAGCTTGGTATTCAGTTACCGCCCATGTTGTATCATTATTTGCATGAACTCGGCAATGGGGATTTTAATACCCATTACCATCATTTTGTGGAATTGCCGTTTGAAAAGCTGGATGATTATGTGGTGATTGGCAAAACGTGCGATGATGACGGGGTTTGGGGCATTGCGTTGAAAGATTTGTCACAACATGACCCAATGGTGATGATGAGCCGAAACTTTGATGCGATTGAGCCAAGTGAAGTGCATTGGTTTAAAGAGTTGCCGTTAAGTGCATTTTTATTGGCTCAAGCGATTATCAATGGGGTGAATGGTGGTTTGGCTCACCATGCCCAAGTGTATGATTTTGCAGGGGATACCATTCCGCATGATTTGGCGGATAAATTAGTAAATCTAACCACAGAAATTGATGAATTACACCGACCGCATGAGCGTTATTTTCATGCCCCAACGCTTGATGGAGAAGATTTTGGCGTGGCGATGGTGGTGAGTGTGGATGAAGACAGACCCACCGCCTTTCTGATGGGGAGTCAACATCAAGGGTTGTTTGAGCAGTGGATTCAGCAGTTATTGGATTAAGTTTTACAAATAATTTAAAATTTGCTCTGCAATCACCTTCGCCAATCCAACAGGTACAGCATTGCCTATCATTTTATACCCATCATTGACATTGTCATAAATGAATTTGAAGTCATCTGGAAATCCTTGAATCCTTGCACATTCACGCACTGACAGCCTGCGATACTGGCTTGCATCCCCCACAAATGCAAACTGATTAACGCCAATATTTTGCATTTTTGGGGCTTGGGGATGTTGTGGGGCTTGTCGCCCACTGGCTTGAATGGTAAAAGATGGCTCATCCCACGACCGCAAACGATTACGGCTCATGTAGATGGGCGAATACCCCCCAACAAAATACTCATGGTTAGGAATTATGCAATCTTTGGCATTGGTTTTATTACTATCTTGGGCAGGTATGGCAGAATCTTGTAAATCCGCAATCACATCTTGTAAATGAATTTTCTGCTCATCCGCTATCGGTGCAGGAAATTCAAATTCCGTAATATTTAAATCATGGCGAAAGCCCACATAAAACACCCGTTTACGATTTTGGGCAACTCCATAATCATAAGCATCAAGCAATTTGATAAACACATGATAGCCTGCCTCTTCAAATAGTTGCACAATATTCTGCACCGCACTACTATGGCGTTTGGCAAGCATACCTGATACATTTTCTGCTACAAAAAACTTGGGCTGTTTGGCTTTTAAAATCCGAATATAATCAAAAAATAATTGCCCTCGCTCATCTTCAATCCCTCGTAATGCCCCTGCTTCGCTCCAACTTTGGCACGGCGGCCCGCCGATAATCCCATCACACGCAGGAAAATCATCCGCAGAAAATTGGCGGATATCCCCTTTTAGCAAAGGATTGGCATGATTATATTCGTAGGTCGCCCAAATTTTTTTATCATATTCATTGGCAATGGCGATATCAAATCCAGCTTGACGAAAGCCTAAATCCATCCCCCCTGCTCCTGCAAATAGGCTAATTATGCGTGGCTGAGTCATACCTCACCTCGCAAAAAAAAGCTAATCAGTTTCGCAGGTTTTAATTGTGCAGGATTATTGGGATTTTTGATATCAATATCGGTTAAAGTCGCATTCGCTGTGGTTGCAATAACATCAATGAGTTGTTGGCGATTGGTAAAGGTTTGCCATTTTTCATCATTGATAATGACCATAATATTCAACGCATGGCTAAAGTCACGTTGATAGACATAATCAAATACTTTGAAGGGGCTTTGAATATGCCACATACCACGCACACGCAAATCCGTGATACCTAAAGGGTCGACTTTTTTGATTTTACCCAACTCTTTGGTTTCGGTAAACTCGACACCCTCAATGGTTTCAACACCCATTTTGATACGATTTTTGATGGCTTGATAAACCTCATCATCGGCCGCATAGTCCACACCATACACCAAGGCTAACGATTCAAGTTTATTTTTATTGACCACGCCCACAACATATAGCATATCTTTTTGTTGCCAGTCTTCGGCAGTACGACAATGGGTGGTTAGCATGGGATGGCTGACGGTCAAAACCGCCTTGGGATAGCTTGAATTAAGGGCTAAATCAGCATTGCGACTTTCGATTTTTTTGACTTCAATCGCATCACCGCCTTTTAGCATCATGTCAGGCGGATTACTGGCATTACCAAGGTAGGAAAAATGCTCACTAACGGCTTGTAAACGTTGGCTTTCGGTCATGTCAAAACCATTGATAAACAAATCCTGCACATACCGCTCTAACGCATCACCCATGCTATTGGCACGATTGCGATTGACATAATTGGCTTGCAAATCGGTGATGGGATTTTGCAATAAATTTATCAAAGCATTGATAAGATTGTTTGACATAAAAAACCTAAATGCAGTAAAAAACCGCTATTTTAGCAAATTCTTTAGCGAAACATTAGGCTTTTTGAATCGGAAAATTTATCACCTCTTCGATAGCTTTCGTCCCTGTCGCTATCATCAACAGCCTATCAAGCCCTACCGCAATCCCACTACAACTGGGTAACACATCACACGCCTCAAGCAAATGCTCATCAATCGGCATCACAGGCAAACCCCGTTTTTTCCGCTCAAGATTATCTTGGTCAAACCGCACTCGCAATGCCTGTCCGTCCGCCAATTCATCATAAGCATTGGCAATCTCTAACCCATTGATATATAACTCAAAACGTCTTGCCACCAAGTTACCGTCTTTATCCGTCACCGTCTTGGCAAGCGAGGCAGTCGCCACAGGATAATCATAAATCAAGGTCGGCAAATTCTGCCCCAAATTCGGCTCAACCAAATGGCTAAATAGCACATCCAGCCAGCCTTGGTGGTCATCGCCCAAATCCATGTGAATACCATTGTCTTTTGCCACTGCTTGCAGGGTGTCGCAAGTAGCATCAAACGGATGGATTTTGACATAATCCATAAAGGCATCGACATAGCGATAATGGTCAAAAATCACAGGATAACCCAGCACGGCTGATATCAGTTCGTTGGTTTCTTTTGCCAAGTCGTCAAGGGTAAAGTTGGGGCGATACCATTCGAGCATGGTAAATTCGACATTATGGCGACTGCCGATTTCGTTGTCACGGAACACGGAGCAAATCTGATACATCGGCACTTGCCAATCCGCCAATAGGCGTTTCATGGCGAACTCTGGCGAGGTGTGTAGGTAGTAGGTTTTTGGGCGGTCATTGATGGTGACGTTGGCGGATACCGACTGTAAAAATATGTCGGTATTGCCTGCTTGCGACATGATGGGGGTTTGGACTTCGAGTACGTCACGTTTGGCAAAAAATTGGCGAATCGTGGCGTACATCTTGGCTCGGTGTTGGGCGGTTTCTAATGTGGCGGTGGGTTGGTATGTCATAAAATCAATCAATATCCCTTTTAATGTTCTCTAGTCGCACTAAAGGTAATTTCTGGATAACGTTCTTCCATCAACTTTAGATTGACACGGCTTGGGGCAAGGTACGTCAAATACCCACCACCATCCACCGACAACTGGTCATGGGCTTTTTTCTTAAACTTCTCAAACGTCAGCTTATCATCACAATGCACCCAACGCACCGTGGCAATGCTCACAGGCTCAAAGGTACACTGCACCTTATATTCCTCAAGCAGACGATGAGCCACCACTTCAAACTGTAGTACACCCACCGCTCCTAGAATCAAATCATTGTTGATTTGGGGCATAAACACCTGTGTCGCACCTTCTTCGGAAAGCTGTTGCAAGCCTTTTTGCAGTTGCTTGGATTTGAGTGGGTCTTTTAGCACCACACGGCGGAATAACTCTGGGGCAAAGTGCGGAATGCCTGTGAAGTTGAGTTTTTCACCCTCGGTAAAGCTATCGCCAATTTGGATCGTACCATGATTGTGTAAGCCGATGATATCGCCTGCATACGCCTCTTCCAATGCCTCACGGTCGCCCGCCAAAAAGGTCAAAGCGTCCGAAATTCGCACTTCTTTGCCAATCCGCACATGGTTCATTTTCATGCCTTTTTCGTATTTGCCTGAGCAAACTCGCATAAAGGCAATGCGGTCACGGTGTTTCGGGTCCATATTGGCTTGGATTTTGAACACAAAACCGCTAAACTTTTCTTCATCGGCTTTGACATCACGCTCAACCGCATGGTGGTCTTTGGGCGGTGGGGCGTATTGGGTCAGTACGTCTAGCACCATATTTACGCCAAAGTTACCAAGAGCCGTACCGAATAGCACAGGCGTTTGTCGCCCTGCCAAAAACTCGTCCGTGTCCCAATCCTCGTGAGCCATTTCGGCAAGTTCCAAGGATTCTTGAAACTCACGGAAGGCAATTTCACCGATTTTCGCTCGCACATCTGGATAGTCATAGCCATCACGGCTTTCGATTTCAATCAACTCTGTGCCATGACCTTTTTGATAAAAATAGGTTTTTTTATCGACCAAATTATACACACCAACAAAATCCTGCCCCATGCCAATCGGCCATGCCATCGGTACACATCTGATTTTTAACACGTTTTCGATTTCGTCTAACAGCGATAATGGGTCACGGATTTCACGGTCAAGTTTATTGACAAACGAAATAATGGGCGTGTCACGCATACGGCACACTTCCATTAGCTTGATGGTACGTTCTTCCACCCCTTTTGCCCCATCAATCACCATCAAGGCACTATCGACAGCGGTCAAGGTACGATAAGTATCTTCCGAAAAGTCGGCATGACCAGGGGTGTCGAGTAGATTCACCATGTTGTCGGCATACGGAAACTGCATGACCGAGGTGGTAATCGAAATACCACGCTCTTGCTCCATGCTCATCCAGTCGGAGGTGGCGTGTTTGTCAGTTTTGCGAGATTTGACTTCCCCTGCTCGCTGAATGGCTTGTCCCCACAGTAGCAGTTTTTCAGTCATGGTGGTCTTACCTGCATCGGGATGCGAGATGATAGCAAAGGTACGGCGTTTGTTGATTTCGGTCTGAAGTTGGGTCATAATCGGTCTTTATATTCAATCATAAAAATGGCGATTATTATAAGGCTTTAAGGGGTAAAAGGCTATAGAGCCATTGTCAAACGGTTTGACAAAGCCATCAATCCGTGACCCAATAAAAACCATGACCAATAAAAAAAGGGCGTATCAACTACGCCCTTACAAAACTTGTCTGTTTTTAGATTACATCACTATATTCACAATATTAACGTGCTGGTGCTAATGCCAAATAGGTTTGTGGATTCACCGCTTGACCACGTTGACGGACTTCATAATGTAAATGAGGCCCAGTTGAACGACCTGTGCTACCTACTGCTCCAATACGTTGATTTGCACTGACAGTATCCCCCACATTCACATAGTTAGCTGAATTATGGGCATAACGAGTTACTACACCATTACCATGATCAATTTCAATATAACGACCATAGCCATTACCCCAACCAGAGAAAGTCACCACGCCATTACCTGTGGCATAAATCGGCGTACCAACTGGGGCAGCAAAGTCCATCCCTTTATGGAATTGGGTTTTGCCTGTCACTGGGTGGACACGATAGCCAAAACCAGAACTCATACGTGCTGATGAGGTGATTGGGCGTACTGACAACATGCCATTACCGGGATTATTGCTATAATTTGAATAACCATTTAAAGAGGCATTATTGATAATTGTCACGCTAGATTGCGTTGAAAGTTTTTGAGCCAAAGACGCTAAACGGTCTTCTTTTTGTTGAGCTTGCTGGCTTAATTTTTGGATGGCTTCATTGATATCGCCTTGAGAAGATACATAAGTATCATCTTCATCATCCATGTCGGCATTTGACAAAGTAATGATTTTATTGCTATTAACTGGGTTAGCTGCTTGAGTTTGAACCGATACAACACTCATCAAAGTGACTAGGGGTAATAGGGTTAAGGCTAGTTTCATTCAGTTATCCTTTGGTCAGACCAAGTCAAATGCGATATCCGCACCGTCTTTGTTAATGCCTCTTATATAGTGAATTAAATCAGAAATAATATTGTGAGATGTTGGGCGTATGCAATACGCCCCTACAAAATCTGTCTTATTGCTAATTTAAATGACTATATTAGGCACTCACATCAGTCACTGGTCTAAACGATTGTATTTTAAGCGACAAATCACTTACACTAGAACACGCAATCTGCGATTAAAAATTCTTATCACCATTCACAAAACGGCTCTATCACCATGCAAAAACCCAACAATCATCTTGCTAGTTATAGCGAAAAAATGGCGAACTACCGATTACCTTATCAACAAACCTTGAATACATTGCAACATTTGACCACGCTGGTTCAGCAAGCATGGCAATCCAGTTTACCTGAATCGGTGCTGACGACTTTAATGGTCATCAACCACGACAACACCAACCTCACCCTTAGCACCGATAGTCATACCATCGCCAACCATCTGAATTATCAGCGTCAAGAGCTATTACAACAGCTTCAACAATTTGATAATACCTTTGCCTATCTCACACAATTGCGTTTTAAGGTGGTGGTGTTAGAAAAGGCAAAAAGCCCAAATTTACAATGTAATCAAAACGTTAATAATGTAACATCTCGTGAACTCAGTGACGTTACGAAGCAAAATATAGCACACCTTATTGAGCTTGTCACGGACAATGAGCCTCTAAAATCCACCTTACAAAAATTAATAAAAACTTAAAAGTGTCATATTTACATTGTAATTTTATGTAAAAAATGTTGCTTTGTTTATTCATTAAGCCCTATCGCTGTCAAGATATGCAAAGCCAAGTTAAAAACGCTCAAAAAACAAACACTTTAGTTACCAAAACAAAAAAGATATCTTTTTATGTGGATGTAAGGTATATACCTCACTCCCAACATAGTAAAAAGATATCTTTTATTGAAAAATCAATCGTTTTAAGCGTAAGTTATACTCAAATACGTTAGGGAAACAATTTTTTATCATCAGCTAATGTTGCTCACTGTATCCCCTAAAAGCCCTATATTTTAAATAAAAACAATAATAAATTTAGTATTTCTAATTAAAAAGGCGTTATTTTTGAATTACATTTTCATAATTTGTTACAACTTTATAATTATCTGGACTAGCAAATACCGCCCTTAGTAATTGATTATTCAAAGCATGTCCTGATTTGTAGCCATAAAATGCACCCAAAATTTGATGCCCTGCCAAATACAAATCCCCCACCGCATCGAGTATCTTATGACGGACAAATTCATCAGCAAAACGCAACCCTGTTGGATTTAGCACTTGGGTATCATCCAAAACAATGGCGTTATCCATACTGCCACCTAATGCCAAATTTTGGCTTTTTAGGTAATCAATGTCCTTCAAAAACCCAAAAGTACGAGCTTGGGCAATCTGCTCAATAAAATTAGCAGGGGTCAAATCCACATGATATTTATCATACGGTGGCTGAAATGCTGGATGCTCGAAGGCGATTTCAAAATCCAAACTAAAACCTTCATAAGGGGTAAAACGAGCAATTTTATCTTCATGTCGCACTTCGACAGGGCGTAAGATTTTGATAAATTTTTTGGCAACACCTTGTGTGGTAATCCCAGCTTGCTGTAAGGTTTTGATAAACACCGAGGCACTGCCGTCCATGATGGGGATTTCTGACGCTGACACTTGGATGATGAGATTATCAATACCCAACGCACTCACCGCACTCAATAAATGCTCTACCGTACCAATACGTTGCCCCAATGCGTTGGTCAAATTAGACGACATTACCGTATCTGTGACATTGGTAAAATAGGCAGGAATCGGCTCAGCATCTGCCAAATCTTGACGCAAAAACACCACCCCTGTATCCACTTCGGCAGGCAAAAACTGCAACGTTACCATTTGACCACTATGCAGACCAATGCCCTGTAATTCAATGGGTTGACTGATGGTTTGTTGTTGGATGGGCATGGGTAAATTCTCCGCAAGCGACATAATAAATCCTTGATTGCTCAATGTTTGACATAACTTGTTACAAGTTTGGGTATTTTAGCATTATCCCTAAGGATGATATAGCGTTGTTTTTGGAACGCTGACTTTTAAAAAATAAAAAACCTGTTACCAAAGTGCTTGATAACAGGTTTGTCAAATGTATGATTGGATTATTTCTTTTGTTGACGCAATAAATAATCTTGAATGCTATTGCCTGTGCGTTGCGGTTGGTTTGGCTTATTCACAGGATTTGGGACTTGAGTGGGTTGGCTCACAGGCGTTGGTGAACTTAGCATGGGTGCAACAGGTACTTCAAGGCGTGCTAAAGCTGGCTCGTGCGTGCCTGTTTCGACACGGCTGTTACTGGTCGCATCAGGAAAGTTGCGTTGCTGTGTCTTAGCACTGTTATCAAGGGTCAGACCAGTCGCCACCACGGTCACTTGGATTTCATCGCCCATGTCTTCATCGAAGACGATACCATAGAAAATATTGGCTTCGTCAATATCAACCAAGCTTTGCACTCGTTGGGTAATGCGTTCCTGCTCATCAAAATTAAAGTCTGAGCTGGCAACCACATTTACCAATAGACCTTTGGCATTTTTAAGTAATAGATTATCAAGCAACGGACTTTTAATGGCTTTTTCTGCGGCGATTTCAGCACGGTCTTCACCACTGGCTTTACCGATACCCATCATCGCATGACCACGTGACATCATGGCAGTACGGATATCGTTAAAGTCGATATTGATAAAACCATCTTCACGAATCATATTTGAGATGCCTTGCACTGCTTGTAATAACACTTCATCGGCTTTTTTAAACGCATCTTTCATCGAGATTTTGCCATACACAGTCATCAGCTTATCATTGGGAATGGTGATGATTGAATCCACAAAATTTGATAATTGCTCGATACCTTCTTTGGCCACTTTATTGCGTTTACCACCTTCAAAGGTAAATGGCATGGTCACGACCGCCACGGTCAATACGCCCATTTCTTTGGCTAGACGAGCGATAACTGGGGCAGCCCCAGTACCTGTACCACCACCCATTCCTGCGGTAATAAACACCATATCCGAGTTTTCTAATAATTGGCGAATTTGTTCTTCATCACTTTCCGCCGCTTCACGCCCGACTTCTGGGTTCGCCCCTGCTCCAAGTCCACGGTTATTGTTTTTAACGCCTAATTGGATTTTGTTAGCCGCTGATAAACGCTCAAGTGCTTGTTTATCGGTATTAGCACAGACAAAATTTATACCTTTAACACCATTTTGTACCATGGTTTCAACGGCATTACCACCACCACCGCCTACGCCAATGACACTTAGACGCGCTGAATCTGCAAACGTATCACTTTGCTCATGGACGATACTAAACTTTGCTTCCATCTCCAACATTCTCCGATTGGTTAAACCTAATTTAAAGTAAGTTATTTATAATAAACGATATAACAGGTATCATTTTGATTTCTATGATGGCGTAAAACGTGGTTAGCTGACGTTGATACTGCCAATTTATCGCTATAATAACATGCTTACTCAACAAAAATGACTATCTCTACCAAAAATTTTTGGTGTTTAGAAAAATTTTTTGAAGAACTTATTCATCTGTTGTAGACGTTCTTTCATAGGGGTTTGTTCCAACGCATCTGGTGAGCTTTTCTCACTATGATGAAAGGCATCACTTTGACTATATAATAATGTGCCAAATGCAGTTTGGTATTTACGTTGTCCGATTAGGCTTGCGATATCTTTGAGTTTTTCATCATCCCCATACTGGCTATAGGCAGTGATTGCTGGATGCAACGTGGCTTTGTGCACTTTATTAGCAAGGAATTTTTTGGCAAGTGGTACTAAGCCACGCATTTCTGCCCCACCACCTGTTAGTACATAGCCTTGTTGTAAAAATTGACTTAATTCCAGTTTGTCCAAATCATTTTTAACATTTTGTAAAATACTGAGGTAACGAGCCTCTATCACTTCGAGTAGCTCTTGCATATTGATGGTTTTTTCATCGTTATATTGAGAACGGCGAATGCTAAAAAATTGGCTGGCATCAATCCCATGTCTATCAATGCTGGCTTGGGATTTTTTCATGCTTTCAGCTTCAGCCACCGTCACATCCATAAGCATGGAAATATCCAGTGTGGCGTGATGACCGCCTTCTGGGAAGCAACGAGTATAAATGAGTTTATCTTCTCGGTATACACAGACGCTGGTGGTTGATGAGCCAATATCAATCAAACACACGCCATGATAGCGTTCTTCGGGTAATAGACCATATTCAGCAGACGATACTGCATCAAACAACATTTGGTCAATGCTGACATCACATTCTTGCAACAACTGTTGTAAGTTTTGACGACTACGCACAGGCATCATCATCAAATGATATAACACAATCAGTTGATTGGCTTTCATACCAATGGCATCATCAATCATGTCCTTGCTATCATCCAAACCAATCCCTTGCTGGGCATAGTGCATTAGATACATATCATCTGGAATATGCTTGGCTTTGGCATCGGTCAAGGCAGAAACGATATCTTTGGCTTGTACGGACTCATTGGTGATATTGACCTCACCACCACTATTGACACTTTGCAATTCTGGGGTAGAAAAGCTTAACCATACGCTGTTAATACGGCAATTCGCCATGTCTTCAGCTTCCTGCATGGATTGTCGAATCGCCCCTTTTAGACGGTCACGATGACGAATCACACCTTGAGCAAAATCATAGTTTTTGGCAGATGCAATGCCCACGATACGAATATCTTGGGCATCATGCACCTGTCCAATGACCGTATGCACGGCAGTGGCAGTTAAGTGGATTACGACAATGTGTTCAGGTTTCTTCATGTTAAATTATTATTTACAAAACTCATCTCATCTAGACACTAACTCGATAGTATAAAGATATTATTAAACATACAAAAAAACCATTCCCCTAACATGAATTAGGAGATCGGTCTAACTTATACCACCGTCACTGAGCTTGGGCAGTTGCTTGGTTCACTGGCTTGGTTTTATCAATGTTAGTGGTTACCCTTGATGTACCAATCATATTCGTAGATGGGGAGTTGATACCATCACTAATCGCTGTCCGCCATGTGATTGCCATACCGTTTTTATAACGTAAATCTACGGTTTGAATTTTGGGTAATTGGGGTTTGAGTTGATTTTGTAGCATCACGCTCAAACGATAAAGCTTTTCGGATGTATTGTCATTATCGACCAATACCCGAAGACCATTGTTAAAGCGAAAAAACCATGCCATACGGGGTGTCACGATAACTTCATCAATCTTTAGCCCCAATGGTTCAAACCAGTTACCCACTTGCTTGACTTGTTGCATCATCACCACCGCATTGTGGCTCTCACCTTGCAACTGCATCCAATAATGGGCTTGTAACTCATCAGTATTGGCAGGCTCAAATACCACCCCATTGGCATCGACCAACTTTTCACTACCAAATTTTGCCACAGGCTGTCTAGGGATAACATTTACCAATAGACCTTGTTGCCAGTCACGGCGAATATCCACTTGACTGACCCAGCCGATGCGTTGTAAACGCTGTAAATACGGTTGTAAATCTGCCTGCAACCAATTTCGATCGGCTTTTTGCCCCAATACTTGATGTAACTGCTGATATTCGTGGCTATTTAGCCCTTGATGGTTAATTTGGATATTGGCATTGGGTAAATGTGCCACCATTTGACCAATACCCACAACCAACCCCAACAACAATAAACTCGCCACACACACCAATAGTCGATATGGCGATTTAGGGTTGTGGTTGTCAGCAGATGCTTCACTGCTTAACACGAGGGTATCTGTCACTGGTAGCTCCATAGGGATTGTATCACCGCCTCAATATCCATTCCCACCCTTATTTACTCATCATTCGTCCAATCTCTGTACGCACTATATATAAAGATGGGAAAACTAGCGACTTTCTACTACTAATGAGGTAGTAACAGATAATCCATGACAAAGGGGGTATATGATAACAAATAACACTGATTAATAAGTAACTAATTACTATCCATCCAGTCGTAATTCGTCTGATTATTGTAAAAAGTTATGTGTTTGATTGGATTTATCGTCAATTTGATGTGGGGAAAGACTTTTATAAAAGGGCGTATGCAATACGCCCCTACAAATTTACTTTCTATTCTACTTGCTATGTCAAATAACGATAAACACCCTTAATCTTTGAGTGTTTGTTGCAAAATCCGCACACACAAGGTCGCAAAGTCAATGCCTTTTGCTTTTGCTGCCATCGGTACAAGGCTATGGTCAGTCATGCCCGGAACGGTGTTAAGCTCTAGCAAATATAGTGTGCCGTCTTCCGATTTTAAGAAATCCACCCGTGACCAGCCTTTACCCCCAATCGCACTAAAGGCTTTTTTGGCAAGCTCTTGCATTTGGGCTTCTTGCTCAGGTGTCAAATCCGATGGGCATTGATAAACGGTATCATTGCGGTTGTATTTGGCTTCGTAATCATAAAATTTGGCATTCGGAATAATGCGAATACTTGGCAACGCCTCATTACCCAAAATTGAACAGGCGTATTCACCGCCTGTGATGGCTTTTTCTGCCAAAATCTCACCATGATATTGCTTGAGCGTTGGGTACACTTTTGCAAGCTCACCCTCACTTTCAATCATCACCACGCCCACGCTACTACCTTCGGCAGCAGGTTTGACAAACAATGGTAAACCAAAATCCTGCTCGACTTGGGTAAAATCGCTATCATCATGCAATACCACATATGGTACATTTGGCAATCCTAAGGCTTGCCAAATCAAACGGTTACGGAATTTATCCATCGCAATCGCAGAGGCTAGTACGCCACAGCCTGTGTAAGGGATGTCAAAACCGTCCAATACGCCTTGCAAACTGCCATCTTCGCCAAACGTGCCGTGTAGCACATTAAAAATACGATCGTATTGGCGAAGTTCGTCAATGTCTTGTTGCTTTGGGTCAAAGTGGTGTGCGTCAACGCCTTTCGATAATAGAGCGTTAAGCACGGCTTTACCGCTATTTAGGGATACTTCTCGCTCGGTACTCCAACCGCCACACACAACGGCGACTTTACCAAATTGCTTTACATCAATGTCATTCATTTTTTACCACACTTGTTTAACTTTATTCAATGTTTATTTGACTAAATCAACTTCAGACCAAATGCTTGATAGGCATCAAACTTACCATCTTGTGACAATAACACATAATCCGCTTGAATACATTGCCAAATCATCAAACGGTCAAATGGGTCTTTATGTTTATCAACGCTCGGCAACTGGAATAAGGTTGCCATAACTAAATGCGAAACATCTAATGGTTGAATTGCCATATTTTTCATCAAATTAGGTAATTCACTTGGTAACAACCCATTTAGTTTAAGTTTATTCAAACCAAACTTAATCGAAATTTCCCATAATGATGAACTACACAAAAAAACGTCATTTTTAGGATTTTCTAAAATTGTTAAATTATTTCGACTGACCTTTTTTGGGTCAAAAATCAACCATAAAAAGATATGCGTATCAATAACATAGCGATTCATAGATTAATCAATTCTTCTTCCGTCATTTCAGAATCATCCGCCATCTCAAAGCTACCTTTGCCTTGATATTGCCCAAATTCACGTTTGGGCAAAGGGGGTTCAGCTTCAATATGTCGCACCTGTTTTAGTCGCATAAAATCAATAAAATCAAAAACTTCTTGGCGTAAAGTTGTTGGCATTGCTTGTATATAAGCTACCGCCTCATTGACGGTATGCGTTGGCTGTAATGACGTTACTTGCATACACTGTTCCTTGAAAGATTTTTTCTAACTCATTGATTAAAAAACAATTTATTTTTTGCCAAATCCAAACATAACTGACCAACATTGCCTGCCCCTTGGGTAATCAGCAAATCATTGCCTTTTAATACTTGCGACAATGTTTGGGTCAACTGGGGCATATCGCTCAAGTCTAGCATAATTGGGTCAATCTGCCCACGATTGCGAATACTGCGTGCCAAAGCTCGGCTATCTGCCCCTTGAACTGGGGCTTCACCTGCACTATACACATCGAGTAACATCAACACATCCACTTGCGATAAGACATTAACAAAGTCATCAAAGCAATCACGAGTACGGCTAAAACGGTGCGGTTGGAAAATCATCGCTAAACGGCGGTCTGGGTAGCTTTGGCGAGCGGCTTTGATGGTCATCGCCACTTCGGTGGGGTGATGTCCATAATCATCAATCAACAACACATCACCACTGCCGTCAGCCACTGGGTAATTGCCATTGTTTTCAAAACGTCTGCCCACGCCTGCGAATTTCTCGACCGCACGGCAAATCGCCTCATCACTCACGCCCTCATCAGTAGCCATGGTGATTGCACCCAACGCATTATATACATTGTGAATCCCCGGAATATTGAGGGTAATTTTCAGCGGGTCTTTGTCTTTTCTTAGCACGGTAAAATGCGTGCGTGTACCATCGGCAACCACATCCACGGCTTGCACATCGTTGTGCTTTTCTAGACCGTAAGTCAACACAGGGCGACCGATATTATCAATCATGCTGTACAATTCTTTATCATCACCGCATACCACTGCTAGACCATAGAAGGGCATATTTTGTAAAAACTGAATATACGCCTGTTTTAGCTTATCAAAGCTGTTTTCATAAGTTTCCATGTGGTCTTGGTCGATGTTGGTAACGATACACGCCATCGGACGCAACGATAAGAAAGACGCATCCGATTCATCGGCTTCGGCAATCAAATAACGGCTCTCACCCAATGAGGCATTTTTACCCGAGGCATTGAGTTTACCGCCAATCACATAGGTCGGGTCAAGCTTGGCTTCGGTCAAAATGGTGGTCAACAGACTGGTGGTGGTGGTTTTACCATGAGCCCCTGCCACCGCAATGCCGTGACGATAACGCATCAATTCGCCCAACATATCGGCACGGCGTACCACAGGAATACGTCCTGACAAGGCAGCTTGAATTTCTGGGTTGGTTTTATCAATCGCTGATGACACCACAATCACATCCGCTTCGCTGATATTTTTGGAATCATGCCCAATAAACACCTGCACGCCCATCTCAACCAATCGCTCGGTGACTGGGCTGGCTTTGATATCCGAACCGCTGACGCTATAGCCTTGATTGTGAATCACCTCCGCAATCCCACACATCCCTGCCCCACCAATACCGACAAAATGCACATGGTTAATCCGTCTCATTTCGGGGATTTCAATCAAGCGTTTTGATAATCTTTTGCTTGGTTTGGTGGCTTTGGTAGTTTTTGTGGTGTCAGTCGCTGAATTGGTAGCTTGGGTTGGCATGATTTTTCTCAATTTTATCAATGAATTAACAATAAGATATTGACAGATTAGGCAGATAATTGTGCCAAAATAATCTGTGAGGCTTGTTCAGTGGCAGTGGGATTGGCAAGTTCTCGCCCTTTGTTTGCCATTGCCAAAATTTGCTGGCGGTCTAGCCCTGCCAATAGCGTTGCCAAGCGGTCAGCGGTTAGCTCGGATTGGGGTAATAAAAACCCTGCCCCTTTATCCGACAGCCAGCGTGCATTGGCGGTTTGGTGGTCATCAACGGCACTCGGCAAGGGTACAAATATCGCAGGTAAGCCAACATTGGCGACTTCAGTGACGGTCAACGCCCCTGCACGACACACAATAACATCTGCCCATGCGTAGGCTTGTGCCATGTCGCTGACAAATGGCAAAATTTCATAGGGTGTGCGTTGCAAGTCCGCTTGGTCGTACACGGCTTGGGTATCAGCAAGGTTATTTTTGCCACATTGATGACGCACCTGCCACGGCTTGGCATTGGGCTTTTGCTCTAATACTTTAAGGGTTGGGGCAATGTTGTTATTCAAGGCTTGAGCCCCAAGTGAACCACCAATAATCAATAATTTAAGGGGACTGTCATCGTTGGGATTAAAACGTTGATTGGGCGGTGCGACATTGACAATCGCCTCACGCACTGGGTTGCCCACGGTGATGACTTTGTCTTTGGGTAAATCGGTAAAGGTGTCGGGAAATGCTTGCATGACTTTGCTTGCCAGTTTAGCAAGGTAGCGATTGCTCATGCCTGCAATGGCGTTTTGTTCGTGGAGTACGATGGGTTTTTTGCAAAATTTAGCAGCCAATCCGCCCGGTGCGGTGACATAGCCACCAAATCCTACGATAATGTCGATTTGGTTGGTTTGGATAATTTTGATACAAGCTAAGGTGGCTTTAAGTAAGGTACTGGGCATTTGTAATAGACGCTTGATGCCATTGCCTCGCAGACCTTGCATATTGATGGCATGATACATAAAGTCGGTGTCCGCCAATAGGTCGTTTTCCATGCCTGTCAATGTACCAAGCCAGTGTACCACTGCCCCTTGTCGCTCTAGTTCGTGGGCTACTGCCATGGCAGGAAAAACGTGTCCACCTGTACCTGCCGCCATGATTAAAACGTTGGGGGATTGCTTCATTCAAGTACCTTTGCTATTTTAGCGTCTAAAAACCGCCAGCTTTGCAATTTTTAGTAAAATAAAAATAATTATAAAATGCCGAAATCATAGCATTTTTTCATACAATATAAAAGTCTTACGACTATTTTATCTAAATTTTTGATACCCTTTATTGAGTCGAAAACCACCCTTTTTTACCGTATCCATCCTAGTGATTGTCATAAAAATGTCATAATAACGTCAAAGCCTTGTCATACTTTTCTTTTATCCTTAGCAAAATTTTTATCATACCAACAGTATGCTTACCCAATGTTAAGGAAATGCTATGTCAGAGAATACCCTCAATAAATCTATGAACCGCCGTAATGTTATTCGTTTTTTGGCAGGTGTGCCTGCCCTACCGCTTGCAACAGGCTCAGTGGCGACCTTATTGACTGGTTGTGGCAGTGATAACAATAGCTCGACCATTGGTGACTCATCAACCAATCATGGCAATGGTTTAAATAATACTGCCAAAACCATCAAATCAGTAGAATTCGTGGGTATGCCTGCCCCAACGCTTGCCAATCCTGCTGAAATGGCGACCGTTCACGTTGCATCAAAATTGAAAGCCTCTTTCACCGATGGTACAAATCAAGAGTATAAATTAGCCTATCAGCCATTCTTCAAAACAGGCGATAAAATCAGCGATGGTAAAGGCGGTACGATTATCGCTGGGGGCTATTTTGATATCAATAATAAGCCAATTATGGATAGCTCGGTATTGGCTTCAACTCGTCAATTTTTCTCAGATTGTCCAGACGGCTCATCATTGCTGACAGTGAAAGGGGCAAAAGTTGCTGGCGTTCAAGGTAATACCGTGTTTGCCGTGGTACAGTTTGAATACACCACGCTAGACCAAGGTGGCAACGATATGTACGGCAAACTGCCTTCACCGATTGCGGTTGTCACCCTTGACCAAAACCCACAAACAGGTGAATTAAAAGTCGTTAAATACCATAATGTTGATACCTCAAAAGCCAATGGCTTGTGGATTACTTGTGGGGCGTCATTGTCACCTTGGAACACCCATTTATCATCAGAAGAATACGAGCCAGATGCGTTTAAAGCCAAGTCAGATGCGGGTTTTAAAGCCTTTAGCAAAAACCTATTTGGTGACGAAAACAAAGCCAATCCTTACCATTATGGACATTTACCAGAAATTATCGTTAATGCAGACGGTACAGGGATTGCCAAAAAACATTACTGCTTGGGTCGCATCTCACATGAGTTGATTCAAGTCATGCCTGATAAACGCACCGCTTTGATGGGTGATGATTTTACCAATGGCGGATTATTTATGTTTGTGGCGGATAAAGAAGCTGACCTATCGGCAGGTAATTTGTATGTTGCCAAAGTTACCCAAACTTCGCCAAAAGATGGGCCAGCCAAAGACAGCCAATTTAGTGTTAAATGGATTCACTTGGGTCATGCTAGCAGTGGCGAAATCGAAGCCCTTGCCAACATGGTTCAACCAACCGACTTGATGGATGTCAAATACGAAGACCCAAAAGACCCAAGCTACAAAAAAATCGGCTTAGATGGCACAACCAACTGGGTCAAAATGGCAACCAATAGCAAATTGCCAAAAGACAAATTGGAACAAGCGGCTGCTTTCTTGGAAACCCACCGTTACGCCGCCTTACAAGGGGCTTCGATGGCGTTCACCAAAATGGAAGGCACAACTGTCAATATCAAAGACAAAATCGCCTACTCTGCCATGTCACGCATCGAAAAATCCATGACCAAAGGTGAGTATGATGTGCAAGTTGCCCAGCTAAAATCAGGTGCGGTATATGCTCACGAGCTAAAAGGTGGTCAAGTCGACCACAATGGTAAAGCCATCAATTCTGAGTGGGTTTCAACTCGTATGTATGTACCACAAGGTTTGGCAGGTGAAGATTTAAGTGCCGACATGAAAACCGTTGATGCGGTTGGCAATTACTCGAATATCGAAAAAATCTCTTGCCCAGATAATTTGAAATTCTCAGAAAAATTCCGCACGTTATTTATTGGCGAAGACTCTGGCTATCATGTCAATAACTACCTATGGGCGTACAATGTCGATACCAAAGCCTTGACTCGTATCCTCTCTACCCCAGCAGGGGCGGAATCAACAGGGTTACACGCTGTCGATGAAATCAATGGCTTTACTTATATCATGTCAAACTTCCAACACCCCGGTGATATGAAGTTTGTGGATGCGGTGAAAACAGCTGTTGCTCCACTTATCAAACAAAACTTCAACAATAACTTCAGTGCTGCGGTTGGTTATTTGACGTTTAAAGCCTAATCTTTAAGCCATTATAAAATGTAATAAAAAGCCCTCGTGAATGACGAGGGCTTTTTTGTTATCATCATCAAAACAATGATGGAAAATGTAAATGTTAAAATTTTGGATTGGGTTAAATGGGGTGATTTCACTGTTTTTTTGGTGGGTATTTTATGTGAGATATTGGCAATATCGGGATTTGTTTAATGAAAATGGGCGTTATTTTGATGGTGAACAAGTGCTTACCGAAGGGGGAATGTTTTGGTCAATATTTGCCATGTTGTTTTTAATCATTACGCTGATTTTATTGTATTTTTACCATAAAAAGAGCCGTAATTGATATTAACTGCCTCATTCTTTAAAATGTGTATTGCTAAAGGTACTACGGTTTGACTGTTCTAAACATCATCAATTTTTAAAACTTAATCTTAAGTACCGAAACAGAATTATCGTATAAGATTCAATTCTCGTAGCGTGGGTTAGCGAAGCGTAACCCACGGAAAATC
>NZ_JBLYZJ010000010.1:0-89182 GCF_048551375.1 Moraxella sp. TY6
TCTATTCATTTGTCGGCTCTTAGTGACTTGCTTTTTTTTATAATACCTTGTTTTTATTGAAGTGCGTAACTTCAGTTCATAACTTATCCTCGATTCAACCTTATTTAATTTTTCTAAAATACCAAAAAATTTCTTGTGATAATTGAAAGGTAAGCTTGTGACAATTATTGCCCTATCGAATAACTTATTAGGGGTCACCACAGAAAACGGAAAAAACACGGCGGTAAGTAGTTTTGTCGAGTATTTTAAGTGATGTAGTAATGTCTAATAAACCAAGGTATTCTGTTTTTCATTAGCGAGTCGTAAAATTCACTATCTAGTTTGAGCCGTTAGTTATTTTGTTAAACTTTTTGGAATATGAAAAAAAACGATTGATTATGTTTTAAAGTTACGGTATCTTTTTGATATAAATCATCGCAAAATTTTTTCAAGGAAGAAAATAATTATGCTTGTCTCATCATCTATTAATGCCTCTAATACCAAACCCACCTATACCATCGCTGATTATTTATTTGACCGTGTCGCTGAAGCAGGGGCAAGTGAAGTCTTTGGTGTGCCAGGCGATTTTAACCTGACCTTTTTAGATAATATTGTCGCCTCTGATAAACTACGCTGGGTCGGTAATGCTAATGAACTCAATGCAGGTTATGCAGCTGACGGCTACGCCCGTGAGCGTGGCTTTGCAGCGATGGTGACGACCTTTGGGGTAGGCGAATTGTCAGCAGTCAATGCCACCGCAGGCTCGTTTGCTGAATATGCCCCTGTGCTACATATCGTGGGTGCACCCTCAATGGCGTTACAAGATAGTAAACGCCGTATTCACCATTCGCTAGGCGATGGCGTGTTCAATCATTTTATGGAAATGATACGCTCAGTAACGGTCGCTCATGCCAAAATCACCCCCGAAAATGCCACCTCCGAAATTGACCGTGTGATTCGGGCAATTCTAAAGCAACATCGCCCTGGTTATCTCTTACTATCGCCTGATGTGGCTCGTACGCCGATTTATCTGCCTTCTACCAAGCTGATAGAAGATGTTGAAAATATCACCAGTGAGCAAGCCTTAGCGGATTTTCGCCAAGCCATTACTGAGTTTTTACCCAACAAGACCACCACGTTAATCGCTGATTTGATGGTGCATCGTATGGGCTTGCAGTCGAAGCTTAAAGCTTTGATTGATGATACTGATGTGCCTTTTACCACGCTATCTTGGGGCAAGACCTTGCTAGATGAGCATAGTGAGCGTTGGGCAGGGACGTATGCAGGGGTCGCTTCTCGCCCTGTGGTCAAAGATGCTGTCGAAAATGCTGAGTGTTTGATAAAAATTGGCGTGAATTATACCGATACCACCACCGCAGGCTTTAGCATGAAAATTGAGCCGAGCCGTGTGCTAGAGTTGCATTTTGAGCGAGCGAGTGTGGGTGATAAAACCTTTGCCCCCATCGCTCTTAAAGATTCGCTAAAAGTGCTACACGAAGTGATGACTTCAGGCATCAACATTGTGCCAAAGCCATTGATTGGCAAAGTGGGTGAGCATGTCCAACAAGGTGGCAATGATGAACCATTGCGACAGGTGGATTTATGGGAAATTATCGCTGAAAGCCTTGATGGGCGTAATCTGATTTTTGCCGAGCAAGGTACGTCGTATTTTGGGATGTGTGATGTGCGAATGCCAAAAGGCGTGACCTTTTATGGACAGCCAATGTGGGGTTCGATAGGTTATACCTTACCTGCCAGTCTTGGGGCTTCGATTGCCTCGCCTAGCAAACGTAGCGTACTATTGATTGGTGATGGGTCAGCTTTGCTAACGATTCAAGATTTGGCGGTTATGTTACGAGAAAAAACCCACCCTGTGATTCTGCTGATTAACAATGATGGCTACACGGTCGAGCGAGCGATTCATGGCGAACTTGAGATGTACAATGACATTCCGCAATGCGATTGGCAACTGATGCCAAAGGCATTTGGGGCAACGGATGAAAATTGTCTAACCCTAAAAGTCACCACCCCCAATAAGCTACGACAAGCCCTTGATACTGCCAATAATACCCGTGATAAACTGATATTTATTGAAGTAATGACTGACAAACTCGATATTCCACCACTACTCGAAGAAATTGCCAACGCCCTAAAAAAATCGGCAAGGGAAGTGTAGGTGAGTTAAAGAATTTTATTTGGGATTTACACATTTGCAGAAATTGTAGGTTGGGTTGAGCGTGCGAAACCCAACGTTATTAATAGCTTATGTTGGGTCTCATACTTCGACCCAACCTACAAATGGTATTTTTGTGTAAGCCCTATTATTAAAGCATAGTAAAAATGGATTTTACTCAACCCCTGACCTCAAGGTCAGTTTATTATAAAACACAAGGAGTGTATCATGCGTTATGCCAACCCCAATACTGACGGTGCAAAAGTCAATTTTAAACCGCAATACGAAAACTTTATCAATGGCGAATGGGTCGCCCCTGTCAAAGGTCAATACTTTGACAATCTGTCGCCTGTGGATGGTAAAGTCTTTACCAAAGCCCCTCGCTCGACTGCCGAAGACGTTGAGCTTGCCTTAGATGCCGCCCATAATGCCAAAATCGAATGGGGCAAAACTTCACCGACCACTCGCTCAAATCTATTACTCAAAATCGCCGACCGCATGGAGCAAAATCTTGAGATGATTGCGGTTGCCGAAACGTGGGACAATGGCAAGCCGATTCGTGAGTCATTGGTGGCGGACATTCCATTGGCGATTGACCATTTCCGCTATTTTGCAGGCTGTATCCGTGCTCAAGAAGGCGGTATCAGTCAGATTGATGATGACACCGTGGCGTATCATTTCCATGAGCCGATTGGTGTGGTCGGACAGATTATTGCGTGGAATTTCCCGATTCTATTATGGGCGTGGAAAGTCGCCCCAGCCCTCGCCGCAGGCAACTGTATCGTGCTAAAACCTGCCGAGCAAACCCCTGTTAGCGTGCTGATTGTGATGGAGTTGATTGCTGATTTATTACCAAAAGGTATTTTAAATATCGTCAATGGTATGGGTGCAGAAGTGGGTAAATACCTTGCCTCTAGCCCTCGTATTGGCAAAGTGGCGTTTACAGGTTCGACCGAAGTCGGTCACTATATCATGGAATACGCTAGCAAAAATATCATCCCTGTCACGCTCGAATTGGGTGGTAAATCACCAAATATTTTCTTTGCCGATGTGATGGATAAAGACGATGAGTTTTTGGACAAAGCCCTCGAAGGCTTGAGTATGTTTGCCCTCAATCAAGGTGAGGTTTGTACTTGTCCATCTCGTGCGTTAGTGCATGAAAGCATCGCAGACGAATTTATCAAAAAAGCCGTTGAGCGAGTCAAGCGTATCAAGCTCGGGCATCCGCTCGATACCGATACCATGGTGGGGGCTCAAGCCTCACAAGAACAGCAAGACAAAATCTTGAAATACATCGATATCGGTCAGCAAGAAGGGGCAGAACTGCTTACAGGCGGTAATGCTCGTGAAGAAGTCGGTGCAGGGTTCTATATTGAGCCAACGATTTTTAAAGGTACTAATGAGATGCGGATTTTTAAAGAAGAAATCTTTGGTCCTGTGTTGTCCGTCACGACCTTTAAAGATATTGACGAAGCTCTAGCGATTGCCAATGACAGTGATTATGGACTATGCTCTGGCGTGTGGACACGAGATGTTAATACAGCCTATCGTGTAGGGCGTGGTATCGAAGCAGGGCGAGTATTCACCAACTGCTACCACAATTACCCAGCTCATGCGGCATTTGGTGGCTACAAAAAATCAGGCATCGGACGTGAAAACCACAAAATGATGCTTGAGCATTACCAACAAACCAAAAACTTATTGGTCAGTTACTCACCAAAAGCGATGGGGTTTTTCTAAATTAGTTGGTGTTTTAAAAAGAAGGTTGCAAAAATTTTTGTGTAAACCTATGTAGCTAAACGGGGTTTACACAAAATATTTTACAGTCTCTTTTGCAGAAAGACTCTTAAACGAAATTTTTTATATGATAATCTAGTTTAGCTCGACTTATAGGGGTCAGCACAGAATTCGAAGCATATTGTACGCTAAGGAATTTTGTCGAGTATCATACTAATATAAATTAGCGTGATAATGGGAGTAACCTATGGAAAACATATATTTTCCATAGAGCTTTTTATTTTCTTAAGCTTCTGCCTATTTATTGGCTTTCCGCTATCTACTAAAACCAAGAGAATCAAATTGCATAAATTTATGATTAAAAGGGTTTGATGTAGGATTTCTTTTATCAATTATTAAAAATTTGGCTCATTTTTTGCATAAAAATGGGATAAAACCCAAAAAAATTCATTAGCGTACAATATGCTTCGAATTCTGTGCTGATTACTTAACTTCTATTGGGTATGGTGGTTTTTTCATGTCGGTATTCTCTCAGATTTTGAGGTCTCCGACAATCTCGGTACGGTTCAGGGTATTTAAAGTAATTGGGTGGGTGTCACCAAAAATCTGCTCAAAAAATCATCAAGGCACAATTTGGGCACAAAATGGGCACATAAAAAATTTCAGCCAAAAAACTGTGCCCAAAACGAGAAAAGTGGTCATAATCACTTTTCCTTAAATGACGGCTAAACCCTTGAAAACACACGCAATAAAAAACCCCAATCGTGTGATTGGGGTTTTTTGAATGTGGTAGGCGTAAACGGATTCGAACCATCGACCCCCACCATGTCAAGGTGGTGCTCTAACCAACTGAGCTATACGCCTAAAATTACTGACTAACAGTTACTGCATTCAGTGGGTTGCTATTCTACCAATTTTTTATAGATTTGCAAGTATTATTTACAATTTTTTTATTAGCCAAATTTTAGACGCAACCGACCAATAAAACCTTTGATTTTGCTCGAAATACTTGCTTGGGTCTGCTCGGAATTATCCACCTCCACTTCATAACGTTGGGTCAGTGTTGGGCTGTCTATCAGTTTTTGATATTGCTCAAATCCCCTATCAAGGCTTAATTGCAATAGATTGGGGCGAATCGGCTTGGGTAAACAGCGATAAATCTGCCCTTTATTAATCAAATCAATCAATAAATGGGCATCTTGAAATTGCGTCTGCACCAATACGATGAGGTTGGGGGCATATTGTTTGAGGGTATAAATCACAGGGGCGATATTTTCACCGCCAACCGTGACATCCGTCAAACAAACGCCAATATCATGGCTACCGAGGTATTCATACGCCTCATCCAATGTTCTGGCATAAAAAAACTCATAACGATTACCAAAACACGCCTGCACCTTTTCGGGTACGTGCGGATTGTCATCAATGATTAGTAATTTTTTGGTTCGTTCATCCGTTGAAATCTGTGGCGTTTGGGTGGTTGGTTGGCTTGACAGGGCGATTTCTGTGGCTCGACCGATGACTTTAAGTAGCTCTTCGGATTTACAGGGTTTGGTTAGGTAGCGATAGATTTCACCATCATTAATAGAGCCTAGGATAGCTTGTAAATCTGCATAACCTGTCAACAAAATACGAATAGTATCAGGCGATACTTCTTTAACTTCTCGCAGAATATCCACCCCTTCACGCTCTGGCATGCGTTGGTCACTCACCGCCACATGGACTTTATGGGTCTTGATAAAGTTAATATATTCATTGGGGTCAGTGGTGATAAACACGTCATGGCTACGGCGAAATAGTAGCGACATAGTACGTAAAATGCGACTTTCATCATCAATAAATGCTACTTTGGGTTTATGGCTATTGCTATCTATCGTATTGGTTAAGTTCATATCCATAATGCAAATCCTTTATATACGTTGATATTTCCTGACAGTTTATTCATCATTTTCATCAATGATTGACTGTTCTTGTGGGGTTAATGCCGAATGGATTGGCAAACGTAAACGAAATACTGTACCAACTCCTTCTTTGGATTTGACCTCAATGCCACCGTGATGCTGTTCCATGATTTGTTGGCTAATTGCCATACCCAATCCTGTGCCTTCACCTGCTTTTTTGGTGGTAAAAAATGGCTCAAAAATCCGTGCTAAAGTCGCTTCACTCATACCATGACCATTGTCTTTGACATCAATATAAACCCAGTCATTATCAGCATGGGTGCGAATATAAATTTTCCCTTCTTTACCTGTCGCAATGGCTTGGTGGGCATTGTTAAACAGATTTAGCAATACTTGATTCATCTGCGAAGGCGAGCAGGTAATCGAAGGTGTAGAGCCAAAGTCAGTTCTGACATCATGGTATTTAAGGTTATTTCTCACCATCGTTAATGCGGTATTGACACAGTCTTCAATGTTCACGCTTTTGACTTTACTTTCATCAATCCGAGCAAAGTTACGTAAATTGACCACCATATCCGAGATTTGTTCGATACCAAATAGCGAATCTTTGACCAATTGTTCTAGCTCATCATTGATTTGGTCTTCATTCAATTCTTCATTAATTTGTAGCACATCCGCCAATACCGTTTGTATTGCCTCATCATCTTCGGCTTGAATGGCTTCGGTAAGCTGTTGCAAACCAACGCTTAACCCTTCATATTGGTGGGTGAGCATCTGAATCAATTCGAGGTTATTTTGTACATAAGATAATGGCGTATTGACCTCATGTGCCACACCTGCCACCATTTGCCCCAGTGTTGCCATTTTTTCGGAGCGAATCAATTGCACTTGTGAGGCTTTTAGGTCAGATAATGCCGTTTGCAAATCTTGGGTACGTTCGATGACCTTTTGTTCAAGTTGTTGGTTAATGGTCGCCAATTGCCCCTCATTGTCTTGAATCCGTTGAAGCAGGTTGCGTGTAGATTGATTTAACACACCGATTTCATCACGACCTTGGCTAAATCGGATATCGCTTAATTGATTGTATTGTTGTTTACCGATGACTTGCTCGGCAATCCCCACACGGTTACTAAAGCGTTTTAATGGCAATAAAATCATCGCTTGTAATAACAAATATACAAAGCCTGCCATCGCCACCAATGAGAATAACAAAGCGGTCAATAATCGCCCTGTAAAGGCATCAGCAAACGCATTCACCCCTCGATTCGGTCTGACGCTGATAAGCTTCCAATGGGTTTGGGGTAATTGGAAAATATAGGCTTGGGCATCATCCCCCAAAAACTTGTCGCTACTCAAGGTAACATTGTCTAATAAATGTGACTTGAGGGCATTTTTGTCACTGGCATTGGCACTGGCATTTGCACTGGTATTGGCATCAGCACTGCTATTTTCAAGCGTTTTATCAGTCGCCATTTGCTCATTGTTACTTTCATAAAATGCCAATAAATTTTGTAACGTTGAGCCTTTGGGTAAGTTATTTTGGCTATCATAGTCACTACTCGCTTCCAAGATATGGCTATCCGCCCCATAGGTTTTTGCCAGTTGTGCAAGCGACCCATTTAAGGTGGTGACTTCTTGATTAAGACGAGTGACCACAGGTTGTAACGCAGGGTTTTTTTGGGCAATATCATTCAGCGTGGCAGGCTTACCCGTTGAACTTAACACGGCAATTTTTTGGGTGTCTGAGCTAGCAATAATTTGCCCGCCATTATCCACCAACAACATATAGCCACTGCCAATGTTTTTTTGTAAATTCGCCAAAGTTTGCTGAATTTGCCCCAACGTGATATTGACCGTGGATGCCCCAAAAAACTGTTGATTACGGTCAATACGACTGCTACAGCTGACCGTCATCACCTGTTGGGCTTGCGAAGGGGCGACATTGCCCCAAATACAGCCTTGACTAGGCAATTGACGCATGGCATTAAACCACACTTGATTGAGATAATGGCTTTGGTCAAACTGTGCTGGATTGGCTGAAACATACTGACCATTATTGAGGGTTTTGACAAAGGTTTGTTGGTCTTTGCCATTAAACTGCCCCTTATCCACCCAAATACCGCCACTGGTGACATACTGCTTAGGGGCTTTGGTAAAAATACGGCTCATCCCTGCTTCAAACAACGCATCATCCAATGGCAAAACTTCGGCAAAGCTTTGCATTTTGAGGGCAATCTGCTCAGTACGATAGAGGTCTTGGGATAAAATATTGACGGTACGCTCACCATTTTCGATGATACGCTTTTCGGACTCAAGGCGAACTTGCGGATAATTTTCAACCTTAATGGTATAAATAACCGCAATCGTCACCAATGAAAATAACAACAACAGTGCCAATGCCATCTTGGTATTGATACTGTCAAATAAAGCAACCTGCCGTTGCGAAGACAACTGTGCCATACAGAACCATCCTTAGTTCTATTTCAACGTATTATTACCTGTATTAAACGCTGTTTTGACAGATTTTGCAAGTGCATAACAATATATCAGCGTACACCAATAAATGATTGTCCTAATCCCAAAAATAGTCTATAGTTAATCACATAATTTGTTACACTTTTAGGTTTTTTATCACAGGAGTATTTTTATGGCTACCACCCCTAATAACCGCCGTACCACCTCTCGTAAACCAGCCCCAAAAGTCGAAGCGGTTGAACAACCCTACGAAACCGACCCAAAAGCCTTGCTAGAACAATCACAACAAGCAGGCGTCAGCGAAAAAGCCAACGCCAAAAAACGTGCGATGGAAAGCGTGATGACAGCAGATTTGAAAGCAGGTAACATCGAAAAAATGACAGAGCATTTACAAGCTATCTTGGATGGTATGTCAGCAGATGAAGTGAACGAAGTCAAAAAATTATTTGGCACGCCTACCCCTGTGTATCATGGCAAAGTCAATAAAGACGATGAACTGGCTAGTAACTGGCGTGATGGCGGTTATCCCTACAAAAATCGTATGTCACGTAAAAACTACGAAGCCCAAAAATATGAACTACAAGTCGAATTGCTTAAACTACAAAAATGGGTCAAAGAAACAGGACAAAAAATTGTCATCATCTTTGAAGGACGTGACGCCGCTGGTAAAGGTGGTACAATCAAACGCTTTATGGAACACCTAAACCCTCGTGGTGCGAAAGTCATCGCCCTCGAAAAACCAACCGAACAAGAAGCAGGTCAATGGTATTTCCAACGCTATATCAACCACTTACCTACCAAAGGTGAAATTGTATTGTTTGACCGTTCATGGTATAACCGTGCAGGCGTAGAGCGTGTGATGGGCTTTTGTACCGAAGAACAATACAACGACTTTATGCGTCAAGTACCTGAATTTGAAAAACATTTGATTAGCTCTGGTATTCATTTAATCAAATTCTGGTTCTCGGTCAGCCGTGAAGAACAACGTCGCCGTTTTGCCGAACGTGAAGCCCACCCACTCAAACAATGGAAACTATCACCGATTGATAAAGCCTCATTGGATAAATGGGATGACTATACCCTTGCCAAAGAAACCATGTTCTTTAATACCGACAGTGCCGAATCCCCTTGGATTGTCATCAAGTCTACCGACAAAAAACGTGCCAGACTCAATGCCATGCGTTATGTGTTAAATAAACTACCGTATGACAACAAAGACCCTAAAGTCATCGGCACAGTTGACCCATTGATTGTCGGTCGTGCAGGGGCATTATACGAAAAAGGCGAACATTCTGAATTGGCAGTGCCGTACAGCCCCATTCAGTCAAAATAATTAATGACAAATCATTGTTTTTATCAAAACCACTGTTAAACTAAACAGTGGTTTTTTATTATCAAAATCAAGGAAATCCCTATGCAATTATTTGACAAATCACCCACGCCCTCAACCAACGTCACACTAATGGCGGAGGTTGCTACCTTATTAAAGCCTATGTTTGAGGGTGCGGATGATGGTCAAATCAACGATTGCCAAGCCAGTGATTGCCGAGCCAGTGATGAACAAATCACCCCATCAAATTTACCCACCATTTATGTCAAATTGGTCAAAACTACCCAGTTTTTATTTGTATTATTTGACACGGCAAGCCCAATGGCAACCGATTCATCGACAGCGATTCAAGCAGGCATTGCCAGTCATTTTGCTACCGTCAATCCGTTGGCGTTAGAGCGAGAATTAAGGCAAGATTATTTGTGGGAAAAAACTTGTTTTGAATGTTTTATCAGTGGTGATAGCCCTATTGAGGACAGAGCCAACAGCCCTTATTTAGAAATCAATCTTGCACCGCAGGGGGCGTTTAATCTGTATTATTTTGACAGCTACCGCACACCTAGCCAAATGCCCCCTAGACGCTTGCCAGTCGAGGCATTGGATTATGGCAAGGACATCAATTTTTTTAATCAGCCAATGGACAGCTCATTGGGATTTTGGCAGTCTGCCAGTCGTGAAATGCTCGATGAAGTGCAATGGCTGGCACAAGCTTATCCGCTCGCCTCTTTGCATCATCGTACAGCGATGGTGTTGCGATTGGAGGCATTAACAACAATTTTACCAATACCAAAAGGGGAATTGTTGGTCAATCCGTGCTGGGTGTATCAGTCACAAGCGGATAAACCTGTGTTAAGCTATTGGGCAAGTCATCATGTCAGTCCGCCTGATTTCCATGATAAATCGGTGTGGCAAAATATATAAAATGGTGCATAAAACGCCTTACTTGGAGAACCCTATGCTCACCGATAAAAAAGCCTTGCCCATTGGCATTCAGACATTCGCAAAAATCAGAGAAGGTCATTATCATTATGTCGATAAAACAGGCTATATTTTTGAGCTGGTAAAAGAGCAATTTATCTTTTTATCTCGCCCTAGACGGTTTGGTAAAAGTTTGACGTTAGATACCATTGCCGAGTTGTTTCAAGCGAATCAAGCCTTGTTTAAGGGCTTGATCATCTATGATCAATGGGATTGGTCTATCGCTTATCCAGTGATACGGCTTAGTTTTGTGATTGATGGCATCGAGAGTGTTGAGCAGTTAAAGCATGGTATTCATTTACAGTTACAACAAAACGCCCAACGACTGGGGATTGGTTTAGCTGATGAGCCGAATGTCGGCTGGTTGTTTGAGGCATTAATTAGCACCGTTAGCCAACATTATCAGCAACGTGTGGTGGTGTTGATTGATGAGTATGACAAGCCCATTTTAGATAATTTGACAAATCCCAGCGTGGCTCGGGCGATACGTGATACGTTACGCAGTTTTTATTCGGTGATTAAAGCCCAAGACCGCAATATTCACTTTGCCATGCTGACAGGGGTGTCAAAGTTTAGTAAGGTAAATTTATTTTCTGGCTTAAACAACTTGCTGGATGTCACGTTAGACAGCCGATTTTCTGCGATTTGTGGCTATACCCAAGCTGAGCTACAAGCAACGTTTGCTGACTTATTGGCTAACGTGGATTTGAATCAGCTCAAAAATTGGTATAACGGCTATAATTGGACAGGTGAGCGTGTGTATAATCCTTTTGATGTGCTGTTGTTTTTGACCAATTATCGCTATGAAGCACATTGGTTTGCCACAGGTTCGCCGACCTTTTTATTGGATAAACTGTGGTCTGAGGCAGTGGATATCACGCAAATACAAAATACCTTGACGGATGGGGCGTTGCTATCACAATTTGATGTGGGGGATATTAGCCCTATTGCTTTGCTATTTCAGACAGGCTATCTGACCATTGAGGCATGGCATCAATTACCGTATGGGGTTTTTTATACGCTTAAATTGCCCAATATCGAAGTTCAGCAAAGCCTAAATCATGCGATTTTGGGTAAATACCTGCCATTAAAACCCAGTGAAATCACCCAAAGCCAAAGCCGATTGTATCAAAGTTTTGTGCATGATGATATTGAGCAATTGTTTGCAGTCATTCGCAGTTTTTTTGCCAGTATTCCGCATGATTGGCATCGTAATAATAACATTGCCCATTTTGAAGGGTATTGGGCATCGGTTTTTTATGCGTATTTTGCCAGTATTGGCTTGCCGATTCGAGTGGAAGATACCACCAGTCAAGGGCGTATGGATATGGTCGTGAGCTTTGCCAATCGCCTGTATATTTTTGAGTTTAAAGTGCTGACCAAATCCAGTGATCCCACCCCAAATCATCAAGGATTACAACAGATTAAAGAGAAAAATTATTTTGCCAAATATCAAGCTGAGTTTGGGCAAATTTATTTGATTGGGGTGGATTTTTTTGAGCAGGAACGTAGCGTAAACTTTGCCTATCAACAGCTTGATGACGCTATTGCGGATAGCTAATGGGTTTTTGGCTAAAAATTTCCATTTCCCCAACTTCGCTATTTTTTGTTACACTAACGCATATTTTATTGTTACCAACACGAGAACCCTATGAATTCAGCCACCAATCAACTGTTATTTAAACAAGCCAAAGCCCATATCGCAGGGGGCGTGAACTCGCCTGTGCGTGCATTCGCAGGGGTGGGTGGTACGCCTGTGTTTATCAGCCGTGCCAAAGGCTCAAAAATCTACGACACCGAGGGCAATCCTTACATTGACTATGTGGGTTCATGGGGGCCGATGATTTTGGGGCATACCCATCCGCATATCATCGAAGCGGTCAAAAATGCCGCCGATGACGGCTTGAGCTTTGGCGCACCAACGACTTATGAAACCACGGTGGCGGATAAAATCTGTGAGATTATTCCCAGTGTGGAAATGATTCGCATGACCAGCTCTGGTACAGAAGCCACCATGTCAGCGATTCGCCTCGCTCGTGGCTATACAGGGCGTGATAAAATTGTCAAATTTGAGGGCTGTTATCACGGTCATAGCGATAGCCTTTTGGTAAAAGCAGGCTCTGGGATGCTCGATATCGGTGAGCCAACCTCGAAAGGCGTACCTGCTGACTTTGCCAAACATACCATCACCTTGCCATATAACGATATCGAGGCGTTACAGCAATGTTTTGCCAAGTTTGGGCAAGAGATTGCAGGGGTGATTGTCGAACCTGTGGCAGGTAATATGAACATGATTATCCCAACCCAAGCCTTCCATGATGCGTTACGTCAGATTTGTACCGATAATGGGGCGGTATTGATTTTTGATGAAGTGATGACAGGCTTTCGTGTTGGTCTAAAATCGGCTCAAGCCCACTTTAACATCACCCCAGATTTGACCACCTTTGGCAAAATCATTGGGGCAGGCTTACCTGTGGGGGCATTTGGTGGCAAACGTGAAATCATGGAACACATTGCACCGCTAGGGGGTGTGTATCAAGCAGGCACATTGGCAGGCAATCCATTGGCAATGCGAGCAGGGATTGCGATGTTTGACTTGCTGGCAGTGGATGGTTTTTATGAAGCGTTAAGCGAAAAAGTCGTGTATCTTACCGATGGCTTAGAAAAACTTGCCAAAGAAGCAAGCATTGGGCTAAAAACCACCCGTTTGGGCGGTATGTTTGGTATTTATTTCACAGATGGTGAATTGCCACAAAACTTCCAACAAGTCATGCAGTGCGATGCCGAAAAATTTGCCACCTTCTTTCATGGTATGCTGGAGCGTGGGATTTATCTTGCACCGTCTGCATTTGAAGTGGGCTTTATGAGCAGTGAGCATAGTCAAGCGGATTTGGATGAAACACTTGCCAAAGCAAAAGAAGTATTTGCCAAAATGCGTGCTGTTTAACAAATTCTCGGCAACGGCTCACCACTAAGCCAATCCACCATGCGTAATCCCCCAATTTGGGTTTGCATTTGGATAAAATGATTGGGGTCAGCCACCACTTCACCAATCACGCTGGCTTGTTGGGTCAGTGGGTTGGCTCGCAAAGTCGCCAATGCCAACTCTTGGTACGCAGGCGATACAATGGCAATAAACTTGCCTTCATTGGCGATATATAATGGGTCAAGCCCCAATAGTTCACACGCCCCATACACTTGCGGATGAATGACAATGGCGGATTCTTGTAGTCGCATACCGACTTGGGATTGCTCGGCAATTTCGTTCAAGGTGGTGGCAAGTCCGCCTCGTGTAGGGTCACGCAACACCTTAATCGCCCCACTTGGCAAGGCATCACACAACTCACCCACCACTTGAGCCAATGATGCACAATCTGACTCGATAGCACTGTCAAAGGCAAGCGATTCACGTTGGGACAGCACCGCCATACCGTGGTCAGCGATACTCCCCGACAAAATCACCACGTCACCGACTTCTGCATTGCGTCCGCTTGGTTGGTGCTTGGCAGTCACCGCCCCAACCCCAGTGGTGCTGATAAACACGCCATCGGCTTTGCCACGTTCCACCACTTTGGTATCACCTGCCACGATGACGACATTGGCGATATTGGCAGAAGTTGCCATCGACTGAATGATTTTTTGTAAATCCGCTAAAGCAAACCCTGCTTCGATAATAAAACTACAGGTCAAATATAACGGCTTTGCTCCCATCATCGCAAGGTCATTGACCGTGCCATTCACCGCCAATGTGCCGATATCACCGCCTGCAAAAAACAACGGCTGAACCACATGGGCATCGGTACTCATCACCAACTGCTCACCCTCGCCCAAACTTGGTAGCCTTGCCCCATCATCACCTTGCCCCAAATAAGGGTTGTGAAAATATTTGGCAAATAGCTCGTCAATCAGTTGCTTAGAGGCTCGACCCCCTGCCCCATGATTCATGTCAATCACCCCATGCTTGAGGTCAAGGGGGCGGATATACGGTTTTTTTGACATTGTACTAACTCCGAAAGCGTCCATACGAATAATGTGCCGAACACGCCCCTTCTGATGACACCATACATGACCCCATCGGATTATCTGGCGTGCAAACTGTGCCGAATAATTTGCAATCGGTGGGGGTTTTGACACCTCGCAAAATCGCCCCACAGTCGCACTGTTTATGGTCAGGGACGGCTTGATACGTCAAATCAAATTTATATTCGGCATCAAAGGCACGATATCGCTCACGCAGTCGCACCGCACTGTTTGGCATTTCGCCCAAACCTCGCCATTCAAAGCTTTCTCGCAGTTCAAACACATCTGCCATCGCCTCAAGTGCCACCGCATTGCCCTGTAAACTGACGGTACGCATAAATTCGTTTTCGACTTCGGCACGGTTGTCATTGATTTGTTTAATTAACATCAAAATCGCCTGTAGCACGTCCACAGGCTCAAACCCTGCCACCACCACAGGTTTTTGGTATTGCTCAACAAACGGCTGATAGGCTTGTGAACCAATGATAATACTGACGTGGGCAGGACCAATAAATCCATCCAAATTCACGCCTTTTTCATGGCTATCATTGGGGGCGGATTGTAAAATATGCCCAATCGCAGGGGGCGTAAGGACATGACAGCATAATACCGAAAAATTGCGGATGCCTTGACGGTCGGCATTTTGGATAACCATCGCTGTCGGTGGTGTGGTGGTTTCAAAGCCAATGGCAAAAAACACCACTTGTTTATCAGGTTTATCAATGGCTAATTGCAACGCATCACTGGCAGAATACACCATGCGAATATCCGCCCCTTTGGCACGAGCTTTCATCAGCGATAAGCCACCACTGGCAGGCACTCGCATGGTATCGCCATAGGTGCATAAAATCACTTGATGACGTAATGCCAAATCAATGGCTTGGTCAATCCGCCCAATCGGCAACACGCACACAGGACAACCTGGCCCATGAATCATTCGCACATTGTTGGGGAGTAGCTCGCTAATGCCATACCGAGCAATGGCATGGGTATGCCCCCCACAAAATTCCATCAAGGCATATTGACGCTTGGGGTCAGCATGGGCGTGGATTTGTTGGGCGATTGCCTTGGCGGTAGCAGGGTCACGGTATTCGTCAATATATTTCATACACTGACTCCTGTGACTGGGCTAGTCGGTGGCAGATTTTGGGTATCTGATTCGAGATTGGCGAATAATTGGAGCGTTTGTTCGGCTTGCACAGGGTCGATGATACCAATGGCATAGCCAACGTGTACCACCACATAATCCCCCACTGCCACAGTCGGCACAAGCTCAATCGAGATAGTTTTTTGCACACCGCCAAGGTTGATAGTCGCTTGACTGGCGTGAATTGCAATGACTTTTGCAGGTAATGCCAAACACATAAATGACTCGCTTTTTACTCAGAGATAATATATCTCTTTTAACAATACCCCCTCTAACTCCCCCTTACCAGGGGGAGAACCACTCCCTCCCCTGCTAAGGGGAGGGCTGGGGTGGGGTCAAATAAAAAATTTGACTAGATACTACACTCAGAAAACAGTTTAACATCAAGCCTGTATCAACCAATCCAACCACGCTTGCATCCCCTCGCCTGTGGTGGCGGATACTTGCAAGATTTGAATATTTGGATTCACTCGTTTGGCGTAATCGATACATTTGGCTACGTCAAAATTAAGGTAGGGCAATAGGTCAATTTTATTCAGTACCATCACCTCGGCTACCGCAAACATATCTGGGTATTTAATGGGTTTATCCTCGCCCTCTGTGACGGATAAAATCGCCACTTTGGCTTTTTCCCCCAAATCCCACATGGCAGGACAGACCAAATTACCGACATTTTCGATAAACAATAGGCTATTGGGTAAGGCTTTATTGACTGGGGCGAACTGCAAGCCTGTCAAATTGGGGGCAACAGACTTGGCTTTCTCACCATTATCACTATCGCTTGGCTCATGGCTATCATTACGCTCATGGCTGTCATTCCGCTCATGGCTGTGGTCAGAGGCATGGCTATGGTCATGGATAGGTAGATTAGCAAAAGCGTGTTCAATCATCATGGCATCAAGGTGACAGCCTTTGCCTGTATTGACTTGAATCGCAGGCACACCTGTGGCACGAATACGGTCAGCATCATTACTGGTCTGTTGGTCGCCCTCCACCACTGCCACAGGCAAGTTGGGATAACGCTCACGCAACGCTTGAATGGTGGCACATAATAGCGTGGTTTTGCCCGAGCCGGGGCTTGACACCAGATTAAACACTTTTACGCCATGCGATACAAAATGACGGCGATTGCGTTCGGCAATACTGGCATTGGCGGATAGCACGTCTTGCTCAATTTTAATGGTGCGTTCTTGGCTTACATGCGGTAGGCTGACGTGTGCTGAGCCTAGCCCAAAGTGCATATCGCCTGTTTTGGCATCAATCGTCACGTGTTCAGGGGTTTCAAGGGTAGCCGTGCCACAACCACAAACAGTACACATAATTTTTCCTTTTATCCAAACAATTAAATCACAATCATATCTACGACTTTTAATTCTGTGCCACTGGTCGGCTGAATTTGGTAGCTACCGCACAGCGGACACGCCTGCCCTCGCTCGGTGATTTCCACCGCATTGGAGCAATGCAAGCACCACGCTGTCGCCTTGGGTGTGTCAATCAGCACCGTCACCCCTTGCAACACGCCCTCATGGCTCATGCTGTCAAGGGCAAAACGTAACGCTTGCACCTCCACGCCTGCCAACGCCCCCACTTGCAAATGCAACTGCTTGACACGGCTAAACTGCTCGTGTTGGGCGGTACGTTCGACCATTTCGACAATGCCTTGGGCTAAACTCATCTCGTGCATAACCTGTACACCTCAATTAAAGCTCTTTTACCATTAGGGTTTACACAAATTTTAAATTTATATTGCTATATAAAGACGCTAGACCTCTGCCTACGCAGGGGTGACGAAAATCAAAACAGTGTCGTCATTCCTGCGAATGCAGGAATCTAGTGTCTTTTGCGTAAGCCGTAACTACAACCCCTCACCATTGACGCTCACGCCAACACAAGGGTCAAAAGCCGTTACCATAGCCATAAGCTGTTGTTTTGTCAAGGAAACATTGGCAAACTGCAATGCCATTAATTGCTGATAAAGCCTACCCTTGGGATGAAAATGCCATTCAGTCGGTGCAATCACGCCATACCGTTGCACTCGATAATCGCCATCAGCACGCACCAATTCAACCAAATGCACCAAAATCCCACGCCCCATCGCCACCCACGCCACCGCCCCTCGTGTGGCTGTATCGTCAGTTACAATGGGCAATGCCCCCATCGGTAAATAATTCGGCTGATAAAATAAATCTTGCCCAACAAACGTTTCATGTAATAACAACGCAACACTATCCACCAACCGAGCCATGATTTGCCCCCACAGGCTCAATGCCGTTGGTTGATTCTCTGGTTGATTTGTGAAAAGGGTTTGTGCCACTCGCCCCCAAATACCTACGGTTGGTACTTGCCCTGCCAAATGCGGATATTGGCAAAAATTACCCTCAGTTTGCCAAGCGTGCCATAGTTGCTGTAATTGTGGTTCGCTCAACTGTGTTAAACAGGTGGGGGTAGCCTTTAACTCAACGATTAAGCTTTCATTGTTAATATCGTTTGGGGCAATGCTTTGACAAAGTTGCCATTGCTGTTGGGCGTACAAGGCAATGGGGTGGTGTTTTTCTGCCTGTTGTGCAACCCATTGATAAAGCCATGTTTCCCCCTCCATCTGCCAATGTTGCCACCAATCTAGCAAAACCTGTTGGCTTGTGGGCTGTGCATCAGTCGTCACATCGGCTGTTTTATTCGTTTCTATTGCCAAAATTTGCTCAACAAACCAATCTCGCACACGGTTTTGCCATGCGGTATCGGAAAATTGCGATGTCGCTGATTGCTCCCATAACGGACAGCTTTGCCAATCTATCGGCTTGACTGCCTGTGCCTTATCGTCTGTGGCTCGCCATTGCATTGCCATGGTTTGTAAATGGTCTTTAAGGGTCAGCCAATACAACGATTGTCGGTCAATGCTAACATCCGAATTAAACTGCTTAATATCTGTTTGGCAAGCGGTGTGAATGGCTAATTGACTGACATGGCGGTGAGCGTGTGAGCATAGATTAAACACCGCCCCTAGCACAGTCGGCACGGTCGCCAATGGCTGATTTGCCAACAATTTATCCAGCACCCCATCTGCCAATATTGGACGACCACCGTCAATCAATCGCTGATTTGGCGATACTGCATTTGGAGTGGGATAATCAAGCTGATAACCGCCTGCCATTGCTAACATGACTACCTACCAGTAAACAATCTACGGCGTGACAAACTGGGCGTATCTGTCGCTGTGATAGGGATTGACGGTGTGTGTTGGGCGGTGGTGGAATGGCGAGCCGTGGTAGCATCATGTTTTGTAGGATTTGCCATCGCTTGCGATAAATGGCTCATCACCCCTAACGCCAACCATCTGGCTTGCTCTTGGTCTGGCACGCTTTCTAATGGCGATTCTAGCGAGCAAGTTTGATACGCCCCCAAGGTGTCATCAAAGGCTTGGATAAAATCAAACGCCATCTCACCAAATTCATGCTGAACAATCGCACCGACTGGCTGAGTAAGGGCTTGATAAACGGTAGGCAACCACACCAAATTCATCGCCCACGGTGTGATTAATACACCGAGCAAACCTTGCGATTCATTGGCATTTATATTGGCATTATCACACACCACACGAAAGCCAATGGTTTCTACCGTGATATTGGGATGATTGAGTGGCATATCCGCCATACTGGTGTCAGCAATCGCCACAAAATGCCGATACAATACCCCTACTCGTTCATGTTGCTCAGTCATCATGGACGACCATAAACTGCGTGGCATCGCCATCACAATTGGGGCAACGCCAATGGGCAGGCAACTGGCTAAACGGTGTGCCAGCAGGGATTTGCCAATAATCATCGCCCTCGGCAGGGTCGTACACGTGCCAACAGATTTTACATTCCATTTTGCTATCATCGCTAATGCGACTGGCATCGCCCAAATAACTGCCCTCAAAACCTTGATAGGTTGAGGTTTGCGATGTTAATGCGTCATCATTCATGCGTCCGACTCCAACCATGCCAATACTTCCACCAACCGCTCCAAGGTATCTGCCAAATCCGACTCACTGGCACACGCCACCAACGGCACATCCGTGACTTCGATACAGTTGAGAATCACATTATCTTGAGAATTATAATACACCAATCGCCATGTATGAGCGGTCAAAGTGTTGGTAATACGGCAGTTGCCATAGCCTCGTGACAAAATCGTAATCCGCCCTGTCCCCAGTTGGTCATCAATATAGGCAATATCTACTTCGGTCAAAGGCAATAACGTCAAATTCACCACATGGGGCGTGGTCGTGGCAAAGCCGTTTTGTCCTTGTCCCTCCCCCTGCATTGCTAAACTAGCTTGGCTATGTGATTGAATTTCATGGATAATCGAGGGAATATTAACCAACTCTTTGGGCAATGGACTGGGCGTATGAGTGACTTGAGCATCTTGTTGGGCGGTCTGCCAAATCAACGCAGGAATTGTCCCCACCTCAATCGCATCATACACCTTGACCCCTTGAGCCAAGGCAATCACTCGCCACACCCCAACAAAGGCGGTTTCTTGAATGTCAATTTGCACCAAATTAAGGCTATCATCACCCACAATGGTGGCGGACACCTCGCCCTCGCCCAACACTTGATTGACCACCGTCAAATCCGCTTCACTCAAATGGCGTAGCGTCATCGGTGCGACCACCTCGCCTGCAAGCTGTTGTTTAACCATATCAATCAACGCATTCAGCGTAGCGACCGCCCCTTGATGAGCGACCATTTCTTCTGGCTCTGGTAAAATGGGGGCTTGATACACCGACATTTGGTTTGGCATCGACATATACGCCAACCCATCATCACTATTAAACCCTGCGGTCAGTTTGGAGGCTTCTGCCACCATCGGAATCCGCATGGGGTCAAATACATTTGGCTCGCTCATTGCCATTCCTTGTCTGTTTAAATTGGGTCTGTTTAAATACTGGTAAGGGTGATTTTATTGGAGGCTTGACGCACTTTTGCCAACCCCTCAGCAAACATTGGCACAAATACATCCCAATCTTGCATGCCTTTAATTTGGCCGACCACGCTACCGCCTTGCAAAAATACCAAGGTAGGGCGAATCGTCACGCCAAATCGCTCTGCAAGGGGCATTTCTGCCTCCGTTGTCACCACCCCAAGACGACATTGATTGGGAAATTCACGCCATAATTCTGGCAATACCACTGCCACATCTAGCCCCTCGGGGTGACGCACAGGGTCGCCTGTAAAAAACAGCACGGTTGCCAAATCACTTGGGCTTGCCAAAAATTCTTCAATATTTGCCAAATCAATCTCATTGGCTTGACAGCTATCAATTAACCGTAAAAATAACGGATGTCGCTCACTTTCACTCATATGTTTATTTAAACCTATTTAACCTATCCCAAACCCAAAAGTTGCTGTAATTGAGCTTGGCTCATTTGTGACGGCAAGGCAAAATCCACTGCCGTATCTGCTTGATAATTGCCTGTCATCGCTTGAACAATCAAGGCTTGGGCTTGGCGAATCTCCGCCACTCGCTCCACAGTTAGCACCTCACGAGCCGACCCCAAAAACACCAACAGCCAATCCCCTACCTTGGGCGTACCAATCAAGGCAGTTTCGACCACTTGCAACGCCTCTTCGGCAGTCGTACGCACCCACGCACGCCCTTCGCTGACTTGTTCTACCTGCATCGGAATACCTAAACACATGGCTTATCCTTTTATCAAACAACCTTATGGACGAAATCGGTCATCGCCATGTCGCCATGCGATATCGGCATCGGGTCGCCCTTGTTCATATAAATCCATCGCCAATTCCGCCCCAATACCTGTTTCACTGACATTGGTGACACGAGGGTCTAGCGGTATGGGATTGGCGGAGGCTCTGGGTGTGACGGTCACGCCCCATGATTGCAAGCGTTCAACAGCAAGCTGTAAGGCAGGGGCAATCGCTTGTTTGACGGTGTCGGTCAAGCTACCGCCATAATCTTCGATTTGTTCTGGTTGGCAACCTATCAGCACCAACGACTGTGGGTAATGCCCTGTCAATAATGACAACTGCAAAACCTCTTGAAAGCCTGTTTGGTGCAGGCTCATTTTTTTCGCCCCCAAAAATTTCGGCACGTCTTCATCCTCGACAACTTTGAGCGTACCTGCGGGCAAGCCATAATCAATCGCATCCAAGATGATTAAATGGGTAGATTCTTGTACATATTCAAGTAGATACAAGCCTTGCGTTCCCCCATCAATCAGCTCAATACTGGGGCTAAACTGATAATTTGCCAATAACGCTTCGACACAGCGAACGCCAAACCCCTCGTCCGCCCACAACACATTGCCAATTCCCAATACACGAATGGTCATCTTTTATCCACTATAAAATTTTGGGCGTATTCAATACGCCCCTATAAACCGTTTTTATTGCTAATTTAACCAACGCTAAATCAATCTTTAAAAAACCGCCAACCTGATATCATGGTGCTAATCATACTTTGGCGACCAACAATTTCTTCACGAATAGCGGCATACACATGAATCATCACAAACAAAATCACCAACCACATGCCCAAACGATGAAAGGTATGTAAATTTTGTGAATTGCCACCAAATAGCGGAATCATCCAACTACTAAACAACGTATTCGCCCACGACCCTGCCAACGTCCCCTCACCATACAAGGCAAACCCTGTCATTATCATAAAGACACTTAACCCTGCAAAGCCAATCATCGACAAGCGTGACATGGGATTATGCCCCACATAACGATGCTTGAGCGTACGCATAAAAGCATACGACTTCATCACATACAATAACTCTTGCCAAAACTGGCGATTGCGAAACGGAATGCTAAACATCTCACGAGCATGATGATTACCGACAATTGCCATATAAATCCGCAATAAAAACCCTATTGCCATGATATAGCCTGCGGTAAAATGGATAAAACGGATATAGCCCATCAAAAACAAAAACGTGGCTTCACCCTGCTGGGTCGGTAACGGCTTACCAATCAAATAGCCTGTCACACATAGCACCACAATCGCCAACGCATTCACCCAGTGCCAAACACGAATCGCCCACGGATATACAAATACCGCTTGCGTCATCAAGCCTGTGCGAATCTCTTGTTCATCGTTATGATAATTATCCATCGCATTTCCCTCACTGCCATCCAGCATGCGAGGTGAATCCATTAAAGTATCACTCGCAAGCGTAGCAGAATTCACGGAACTGACTGATTGCGTTGTCGTCATGGTGGGCATCCTTACTGTAAACACAAACTAAAAATATTATAAAATAAAACTAACCTGCCATCATACCCAAGGCATACACGCCATAGCCTGCCATCATCGCACCCACACCTTGCCATTGCCAGTTTTGTTTTAGCAAACGCTGACCTGCCAACAATCCGACAATGTGCAAAGCAATGGTTGTCAGCATAAAGCCAATGGCGTACAAGGTAAATACACCGCCTTGGGTCGCCTCTAGCCCATGAGCAAAGCCATGAGCCACGCCTGCTGACACAATCAAGGCAAATCCCAACGCTTGACGGACATTTGGTACGACCAACAGCCCTGCAAAAGCAATCACACTACCTGCAATCAGCCCTTCTGTCCAACCAAATGCCGTACCTGTCAAATGACTAAACACCGCACCAACCAACAAGCTTGCCACAAATGCCAAAGGTGCAAGCCATTGACGCATACCTGTTAATGACTTAGATGCCCATAGCCCCACCGCCAACATCGCCAATAAATGGTCAAACCCAAAGGGATGTACCACGCCATCCATAAAACTGCCATGCAAATGCCCTGTGTGGGCCTGTGCGAGCGGACTTAATGCCAATAGTGCCAATAAACAGCCAAATTTTTTCATGGTCATTCCTATCATATCTAATAATTAAAAACTTATCGCACTTGTACTTTTGCCATTTCTTGCCCATCTTCACTCATCACATGGGTCGAACACGCCAAACATGGGTCAAATGAATGTAGGGTACGCAAAATTTCTAGCGGTTCTTCTGGGTTTGACATCGGTGTATTTAACAAACTCGCTTCAAACGCCCCAATCTGTCCTTTGGCATCACGAGGGCTACCATTCCAAGTCGTTGGGACAACACATTGATAATTCTCAATTTTACCATCTTTGATTTTTATCCAATGCCCCAACATACCCCGAGGTGCTGCCACAGCCCCCACGCCTTTGGCTTCTTTTGGCCAAGTGCTTGGGTCCCATTTTTCGACATTGGCGGTGACGGTATCGCCATTTTTGATATTGGCAATAAGGGCGTTATAGTCATCCATCAGCATTTCAGAGCAATATTGCGATTCCAATGCTCGTGCAAGGGTGCGTCCAATGGTACTTGGTAGTAGTTGTTTAAGGGTCAAGTCAGTTTCTGGTAAACCCAATAATTTTGGCACGTCATGGTTAATCATTTGTGCCGAATAATCGACTTGTTCTTTGATACGTTGGCAATGCGGATTGCCTTTGGTGGCATGAACATAGCCCAAAATATAGCGTGGCAAAGGTCCAACTTCGACCGCATGACCTCGCCAACGTGGGGCTTTAATCCATGAATATTTGCCTGCTTCATCAATATTTTCAATATTGGTGCGTGTGCCTTTGGTATTTGCCCCTAGCTCAAATTTTGGCTCAGTCACGCCATCCCAAGGGTGCAAGCCTTTGTTTTCATCGGCATATTGATACCAACTGTGCGTCACAAACTCTTGCACTTGCTCTGGGTCACGAGGGTCGATTGGGTGGATTTCATCCCAATTACCATTCAAAATCACCCCACCGGGCATTTGCTGAGTGGTTGGGTCATAGGCGACTTTTTCATAAGTCCCATAATCCGCCACGTTTGTCGATGCCAAGCCACCGCCATACAGCCAACCTGCTTGCTTATAAATCGTACCAATCGCCAATACGTCAGGCAGATAGACATTATTGTTAAAGTCAATCATCTCTTGGATACGGGCTTTGACAAAGTTTAGGCGTTCCATGTTAATGGGAGCTCCTGCCGCCAAGTCGCCATTCATATTAATGGCACAAGGCACGCCACCCACCAAATAATTGGGGTGCGGATTTTTACCACCAAAAATCGTATGCACTTTGACCCATTCTTTTTGTAAATCAAGGGCTTCCAAATAATGCGTCACCGCCATCAAATTGGCTTCTGGTGGCAAGGCATACGATTTATTGCCCCAATAACCATTCATAAACGGCCCTAATTGTCCGCTATCCACGAATTTTTTGAGGCGGTTCTGCACATCACGGAAATACCCTGCTGATGACAAAGGGTGTGAGGGCGATACCAACTGTTGTAATTCGGAGGTTTTTTTGGGGTCGGCTTTGAGGGCTGAAATCACATCCACCCAATCAAGGGCGTGTAAATGATAAAAATGCACCGCATGGTCATGGACTTGCAGGGTTTTTGCCATCATTTCACGAATCAAATGGGCGTTGGTTGGGATTTTGATATCCAACGCATCTTCGACCGCACGCACCGAAGCCAAGGCGTGCGTTCCTGTACAGACCCCACAAATTCGCTCAACAAACGCCCACGCATCACGAGGGTCACGCCCTTTTAAAATCACTTCTAGCCCACGCCACATCGTGCCTGTGGATACGGCATTGCGGATAATGTTGTTGCTGTCCACATTGACTTCACAACGCATATAGCCTTCGATACGAGTCACTGGGTCAACAACAATTCGCCGTCCGCTATTGTCCAAATTAAACCCTTGTGTGGTAGTCGCCATGCTTGCTCCTAAATGTTTATCATTGTACCAATGTTAAGAATTATGGGTATTTTTCGTAAATTAAATTAGAAATCATATTTTGCTGTTTTGGGCGTATTCAATACGCCCCTACAAAAGTTCTAATTTAAACAACGATAATTACGTCTTATCCACAACTTGTTGATTATCCACCGTGGTCACGGTCGTTTCGGTTGTGGTTTGTGTGACAGTGGTCGTGGGTGCGACTGCGGTCGGTGCGGTGGGTTTTTTATTCGAGGAGGCTTTTTTGAGCATCGACATGGCAGCATGGGCAGCAATGGCAGCCCCAGCGACAACGGCAGCCGTACCGCCAATTTTATCGGCATTCGCCTCTACCCCAAACGCAGGAATGTTGGTCAGACGGTTATAGAATGAGCCTTTATCCCAAAATCCTTCTTCAGAACAGCCAATACAGCCATGCCCTGCACGAATTGGGAAACTCGTGCCTGCATTCCATTGAATCGTTGAACAAGCATTATAGGTGGTCGGGCCTTTACAACCCATTTTATATAAACAAAAGCCTTTGCGAGCCGATTCATCATCCCACGCCTCGACAAACTGCCCTGCATCAAAATGCGGACGGCGATAGCATTTATCGTGAATACGTTGGCTATAAAACATTTTTGGGCGACCTTGGCGGTCAAGCTCTGGCATGGCATCAAAGGTCAGCATATAAGTAATGACCCCAGTCATCACCTCGGCAATCGGTGGGCAACCTGGGACTTTGATAATGGGCTTGTCGGTGATGACTTTATGAATGGGCGTGGCTTGGGTGGGGTTGGGTTTGGCAGATTGTACACAGCCCCATGACGCACATGACCCCCACGCAATAATAGCTTTGGCATCTTTGGCAACGTGCTTGAGCTTTTCGACAAATGGCTTGCCCGACTGGATGCTAAACATGCCATCTTCATTTAATGGTGGATTGCCTTCCACTGCCAAAATATAATTGCCTTTATATTTAGTCATGATTTCATCTAAAATCGCCTCGGCTTGATGCCCTGCGGATGCCATCAATGTATCATCATAATCCAATGAAATCATGGACAAAACCACATCTTTGACCAATGGGTGAGCCGCACGAATAAAGGACTCCGAACAGCAAGTACATTCAAGCCCATGAAGCCATAGCACAGGAATACGAGGCTTGGTTTCCATCGCTTTGGCAATGGTTTCGGCATGAGCAGGACTCAGCCCTAACGCTGCAGTCGTCAACGAACAAAACTTCAAAAAACTGCGTCTTGAAATACCTTGACGCTTCATCACTTCATAAAAAGTTTCCATTCACTCACTCCATTACCAAATGCGAATGCTTATCATTAAAATATATAACTTGTCAAATTAATATTACATTATATAACATTATGATTACAATGGCACAATGATACGGAGATTTTTATTGTCACTGAATTATCATAATTGCTGACTTGCCACCGCTAACTGCCCCAACGCAATACCGCCATCACCAGTCGGCACTTGCTGATGAGCGTATGCTTCAAAGCCCAATTGTTGCAAATGCTGTAGCGTATTTGATAATAAAAACCCATTGCTAAACACACCCCCCGATAACACCACCTGCCGAACACCGACTTGAGTTTGAATGGCTTGGCAAACCATCCCCACAGCTCGCACCACCGCAGAATGAAATTTATGGCTAATCACCGCCACCGATTGTTGTGCCATAATGTCCGCCACCATTGCCACAATCACAGGGCGATAATCCAACATCAATGGGACAAAATTATCATCAGAATGTTGACGTACTAATTCAAATTCATACCCTTCAAGCAAAGGCAATGCGAATTGTGACGGCTCAAATTGACTATTATCAAGCTCGTTATTGTCAAACTTTCTATTATCAAGCTGTTTATTATAAAGCAAGGCATCTTCAAGCATCATCGGTGCTTGAGCCTCATACTGGCTATAACGACACAGCCCCAATAAAGCAGATACCCCATCAAATAACCGCCCCATACTGGTCGTGGCAAAGGTATTGAGGTTTTTATTCAGCATTTGGGTAAAAATCGTGCGTTCGGTAGTCGTGAGCATTGCTAAACTGGGAATCTTGTCAATGCAATCCCCCAGTTGTGCCTCATAAACCAAGCCAAATGCCGTGCGAATCGGTTCATGTACCGCCTTATCACCACCAATCAACGGCAGTGAGGCAAGGTGAGCCACTCGCTTGACTGAGCGATAATCCCCCAATAAAAACTCGCCACCCCACAATTCACCATCAGCAATATTAGGCTCAACCGTACCTGTATCATCACAGCCACCAAACCCTAACCCATCAAAAATCACGCCCAATGTCTGCCCTGTCAGTTGATTGTCCGCCATACAGCTTGCCATATGAGCGTGGTGGTGTTGCACCTTTATTACGTTAGCCTCATTGGGAAAATTGGCACTGGGAAAGTTAGCACTGGGAAAATCAGCATTGGCAAAGTCCGCTTGAGAAATTGGCGAAAAATTGCCGATATTTTTGCCAAATTCAGGATGAGCATCAACCACCGCCACGTTAGGACGCACCGCATACAATCCCATTAAATGACGCAATACTTGATGCTGTGAGTCCACATTGGCAGGACTATCCAAATCCCCAATATGTTGGCTAATATAGGCTTGTGAGCCTTGCAAAAAACCCACGGTATTTTTGAGCTGACTGCCATACGCCACCATCACCAAATCTGACCTTAATGGCAAAAAATCCAATGTCACAGGATAAGGGGCATAGCCTCGCCCTTTGCGTAGCCACACAGCCACAGACAATGAATTTGGCAAGGTGATACACCGCATCACCGAATCATCCACTCGCATGACGATATCTCGGTCATTAAGTAACCACCCATCCGCCACGCCAGCCAATCGCTGTATCGCCTCAGTATTATCAAATTCAATCGGATAGCCTGCCACATTCCCACTGGTCATCACCAAGGCTGTCAAACCATCCTCTAGCAACAACTCATGCAAGGGTGCAGACGGTAACATCACGCCAATTGAGGCTTGATGCGGTGCGACTGATTGGGCAATCAATTTGGTAGTCGGCTCAACAATTGAATCAACGGTCAGTTCAGCCGATTGAGCCACACACGACTCAAACGTCATCGCCCCACGCTTATTTAACAACACGATTGGGCGACCTGTGGCGGTCAAATGTTCTGCCTCTATCGGTGAAACATGGGCAATTTGGCGAACGTTATCAAGATTTTTTAACAAGATTGCCAATGGCTTGTGAGGGCGATTTTTACGCTCACGCAGGCGTTTAACGGCTTGCTCATTGGTCGCATCCACTGCCAAATGAAACCCACCCACGCTTTTGATTGCCACGATATCACCATTTTTAAGGGCTTCTCGGCAACGCTGAATCGCAGGCTCTGCGGTCAAACTCACCTCACCATCACGATACCAAAACACATGACAGCCACAATCTGGACAAGCAATCGGTTGGGCATGGTATCGCCTTGAGTTAGGGTCATGGTACTCCGCCCAACACGCCTCACACATGACAAACTTCGCCATGCTGGTATGCTCACGGTCATACGGTAAGTGATGAATAATCGAAAAGCGAGGCCCGCATTCGGTACAATTGATAAACGGATAACCAAAACGGCGGTCATTGGGGTCATGTAGCTCTGCCAAACACGCCTCACATACATGGGCATCGACAGGCACGAACGTCTGAGAATCATCGACTGACACAAAAGTTTGGTCAGTCGCCATAATTTGAAAGTCATCAAATGATTGGGATGGGGGTGGTAGTTGGCTTACGCTCACAGACACAATTTTGGCTAATGGTGGTGGTCGTTGTTGTAGGGTCTGTAAAAATGCTTGTAAATCAGCATCTTGTGCTTGCACAGTGACTAGCACCCCTGCCAAATCGTTCTTTACCCAACCCACTAGCCCAAATTGTTTTGCCAACGTATAAATGAATGGACGAAAGCCCACGCCTTGTACTTGACCTGTGATACGAATTTGCCAAACACGCATGATAAATTGATATTATTTGCCTGTAAACTTCGCAAGGCGTTTTTGCATAAATGCCGTTACGCCTTCTTTGAAGTCTTCGGTTAATGCCATTTGCATTTGATAAATCACTTCTTGGTCAAGGGCAATATCCAGTCCTGCAAATGCCACTTGATTGATAGATTGCTTCATTGCTGACAGGGCTAGACTTGGCAAACCAGTCAAACGGTCAGTGATTTTTTTCACTGCATTATCAAGCTCATCCATTGGCACGATGGCATTCGCCAACCCCAAATCTTGGGCTTTTTGGGCGTCAATTTGTTCACCCAACATCACCAGTTCAGTCGCTTTGGCGACCCCAACCAACTGGCTCAATAGATAAATACCGCCTGCATCTGGTACAAGTCCAATATTGACAAAGGCTTGGACAAACTTGGCATTGTCGCTTGCCACTCGAAAATCACACGCCAACGCAATGTTCATCCCTGCCCCAGCACACGCCCCATTGATACGAGCGATGATGGGTTTGCTGATTTTGCGAATCAAACGAGTGACATCGCCCACGCCTGAGGTGAGGTTTTTTGCCATGTTTAGCACGGCTTCACGGCTCTCGGTACTGCCGAGCATTTCACGGATATCACCGCCACTACTAAAACCCTTGCCCGCCCCTGTCAATACGATGACTTTGGCTTCGCTGTCATAGTCAGCATGGCGTAGGGCTTGGTAAAGTTCGGCTTTCATCACGCTGTCGAGGGCGTTAAGTGAAGCTGGGTCGTTGAGAGTGATGGTGGCAACACCGTCAGCAACTTGGTAAATGACTTTTTGGTAAGTGGGGGTAGTGTTTGACATGATAGTTCCTTTGTTGAATGCTTCTATTGAATGTTTCAAACTATAGATTAGGGTTAGTGGCAAGTAAGACTGTGCCTAATTGATTGGATTTATTGATAAATTTTTTATCAAAGGTATAAAAATGCTGACTTTGGCTAGATTTTAACAAATGCAACGCATCCGCAAAGTCCATGCCCTGTAAATAATAGTCACAAGCTTGTTTCACGATATCTATATTTTCAATCGTAAAATGCTTAAACCTTAACAAAGTTTGCAAACAATCACCCACTTCTTCCCTTGTCATTTTATAGACCCTATCCAATATCCAAACCAACTCCAAGATAATGGTAATAGGAATAAAACTGGGCTGTAATATTAATTGGCTTGCAATTTCTTGCTGTTGTAGCGTAGTTTCATCATCATCAGGGAAAGTAACAAAAAATCGTACCAAAACATTGGTATCCAATGTGTTCATTATTTATCCTTCCCTAGGGGCTTTCATCAAATAAGGTGACGTAATCCGCAACATCAATGTCAGCGAAATGTTGATTTGGCATATTTTCTGCTTTTACTTTAATCATTCCTGCGGATTGTTCAATAAGTTTTTTGGTTTCTTCATCAAGTACAAAATCCTTATTATTTGACCATTCGACTTGTTTTGGCTCAATAATCAGATGTTTCGCAGAGGTATTAATTTCTAATGTATCGCCTTTTTTTAGCCCAAATAATTGCAAAATACTGGGTGGGATTTGGACAAATCCATTGTCCAACATGGTTAATGTCGTCATTGTTCTTACCTTTTGACAAGATTTGAGGGTTATCTTAGCATATTTTTGGCAAAGCATTTTAGCCTCACAAGTCAAATTGTTATTTTTATAAATTTCAGTATTGACAGAAATAATTAAAATAGTAAACTATAATAATTGAATCTACTTCTTAAAAGGTGCGTATAACGCACCCTACAAATGCTTGTAAAACTTAAATAGGGGCAAATATGAAACTTAATCCAACGACCGAAAAATTCGTCCTTCACTGGGGTGAAATGGGCAGTAAATGGGGCGTAAACCGCACGGTTGCCCAAATCCATGCCCTACTCTATCTCGTTGGTAAGCCGATGAATGCCGAAGAAATCCAAGAAACACTGGGCGTGGCTCGCTCGAATGTGAGTAACAGTATCAAAGAGTTGCAAATGCTAAACCTCGTGCAAACCGTGCATACAATGGGCGATAGACGAGATTACTTCACCACCAGTACCGATGTGTGGGAATTGGCAAAGGTGATTGTGGAAGAACGCTACCGCCGTGAGCTTGCCCCAACGGTGACATTCTTGCAGGAATTGATGGAAACCCCAGAGTTTCAGCAGGAAAATAAAGAAGTACAACAACGCATTAAAGATACCCATAATTTTGTGGATACGCTGACCAGTTGGGCGAATGAGATGCTAAAACTTTCGACTGGCACACTAAATCGGATTTTGAAACTTGGGGCGACAATTCAGAAGTTTTTAAAATAGGTATGATGTGATGAGTGTAGCTAAAACAAGCCTAATGTTTTTCACCAAAGGTTTTTTCATCAGTTTATTATTTTTTTTGGTGATTTTTTTCGGCTTGGGTTTTGCGAAAGTCATGGATATTTCAATCATGATGATTGTTATCATTGGCTTTGTCATATTAGGTATTGTACCTATTAGTTTACTTAGTTTTTGGATTTACCTAAAAAAAGTTTCGGTTTTTAACCCCTTAAATTTATTCATCAGTGGCTTTTTAAATTCATTATTTGTCGGCACATTATTTACTATTTGGACTGATGGAATAACTGGTATAGATTTAGCGGTTGCTTTGCGTTTCGCTTTTTGGCAAGTAGTAGCAAGCTTTATCAGTGGTCTAATTTGCTTATTAACTGGCTTTGTTACTTTTAATAAACCCAAAACCTAAAATTTTTTACCCATAAATTTCACTTTTAACAGAAATAACAAAAGGATAGAAAAGATGAAAATTTTAATCACAGGCGGTTCAGGCTTTCTTGGCACAGCGTTAACCAACGCCCTCACCCAAAACGGTGTAAATGGTGAAACCGCAACCGTCACATGGGTATCACGCTCTGCCACCCAAGGCAATGTAAATACCATTGGCTACAGCAATTTGGCAACTACTAACGAAACCTACGACATCATCATTAACCTTGCAGGGGCAGGGATTGCCGATAGCCGTTGGACAGATACTCGCAAACAAGAACTGCTCGATAGTCGCCTAAAGCCTACCCAAGCCGTTGTCGATTATATCCAGCGGATTGCAGATAAACCAAAGCTATTGATTAGCGGTTCGGCGATTGGTTGGTATGGCGTGCAAGATGAAAGCGACCGCACTGCCCTTGACGAAAATAGCCCTACGGTCAAAACTGACTTCGCCCATGAACTGTGTGAAAAATGGGAAAATCTCGCCAAAACCGTGAGCGATATCGTGCCAGTCACTATCATACGTACAGGCGTGGTCATTGCCCCCAATGGTGGTATGGTCACTCGACTGGTCACGCCATTTAAGATGGGTACAGGCGGACAGCTTGGTAATGGCAAGCAAATGATGAGTTTTATCAGTAAAAATGACTGGGTGCGTGCGGTAGTTTTTGTGATTGAGCAGAATTTAAGCGAAAATCCGTTCGCCCTGAGCGTGTCGAAGGGTAAGGATTTTCCGATGGCTCACCATGAACATAAACAAAACGTCCAAGTTTACAACCTCACCGCCCCTACACCTGCGACCAATTATGAATTTACCAAAGCGATGGGCGAATGGTTGCACCGTCCGACTTTTATGACCATGCCTGCGTGTGTGGTAAAGGCGATGTTTGGGGAAATGGGGCAGACGTTGTTGCTTGATGGGCAACGGGTCGTGCCGAAGGCGTTGATGGATAAAGGGTTTGAGTTTAAAGATTTGACGGTTTTGGATGCTTTGACAAAAGGTTAAAAATGAAAATCCCAAACTATTTATACTACAGCCTTGCGATTTTATGGGCGTATAGTGGCATCGTACCGCTACTATTCGCCCAATCGCCCTCGCTTGCCTTGCTACACAGCATGGGTTTTAGCGATAATTTGGCATGGCTACTGTTTATCGGTGCAAGTGGGCTAGATATAGCGTTTGCCGTATTGATTTTAAGCAAATTCCGCCACAATCCGCTATTGTGGGGGGTGCAGTTTTTTACCATTATCATCTATAACCTATTGATTTTATTGCTACTACCCAATGAATCACTTTGGCAAAACTTACTTCACCCATTCGCCCCAGTTATCAAAAATTTGCCGATTTTGGCAATCATTGGCTTCTTATGGCAAACAACTGTAATGAGCCGTAAGGTGCGTTCTATGCACCATTAGAAACCATGTGCTAAGTTAATTGGGTGCGTATGACGCACCTTACAGGCATAGCCGTTCTGAACAACATTCGTTACAAAATTTCTTATGTTTTTATTTCTGTGTTAACAGAAATTACCGTAATTATAGGTTATAATCATCCCAATCAGAGGACATCACCATGACCGATATTCATTTATACCTTATCGTCAAGACCTTACACATCTTATCAGCCGTGATTATCACAGGCACAGGGTTTGGTACGGCGTTTTATCTGTTTATGGTCAATCGCACTGACAGCCTAGCCTCGCAAGCGGTAGTCAGCCGTATCGTGTGCAAAGCCGACTGGTGGTTTACCACGCCTGCGGTGATTTTTCAGCCGTTGTCTGGGCTGTGGATGATGCACCAGTTAAAGATGCCTTTGACCGCTACTTGGATTTGGGTAACGCTTGGATTATTTGTGTTTGCTGGGGTGTGTTGGTTGCCTGTGGTGAAGTGGCAATTACAAATACGAGATATCGCCAATGAGGCGTTGGCAAAAGGCGAAACCACTGCCCCACCACGTTATTGGCAATTGGCGAAAAAGTGGGAAATGCTGGGCTACCCTGCGTTTACGGCTGTATTAATCATCTTCTTTTTAATGGTTTTGAAGCCCATATAAGTTTAAAAACTCAACCTTTGAATGATAAGGCAAACGTCATGATAGCTAACGAAAAATCCGAAAACACGATGCCAAAATCCATGATTTTTGCGATTGATATTCTCTGTTTTTTGGTCATTTTTCCCTTAGCCAGTGGTTTAGTTTATCAAGATGCCAGTATTCTAGCGATTATGTTTTTATTTTTTATGATTGCTGTACCTTTAGCATTGGTCGTGGGTTGGTTGGTTATTTATCTAACTTGGATAGCTTTAGACAGCAAAATAATACCTCATTCAAAATATAATTGGTTAGACGGTCTATTGTTTGGGGTAATGATTTCAGCGTTCATTGGCTTCATCATTTCAGGTTTATCCATCAAATTTAGCTTATCAATGGCGATTACAGGGGGCTGTGCAGGTTTGTTGTTATCATTATTTGTTGAACCAAAAATAGCTGTTAATAAGGAACAATCCAATGTCAATCACGATGTACTATGACGAAACTTGCATACTTTGCACGACCAATGCAGAAGTCATGCAAGCCAAAAACCCAAGCCAAATCAACATCATGCCTGTATCACAAGCTGAAGCAATTTTGGCAAAAGCAGGTATTAGCCTAGTCGATGCCATGACCTATGTCGTGGTCGAAGACGAACAAGGCAACATGCACAAAGGTATGGATGCGGTCAGACTACTCTACAAAACCGCTAACGTGCCATTTAATTTTGTCCTTGGCTTGCCAATCATCAAGCAACTGGGCGACTTTGCCTATCCCTATATCGCTCGCAACCGCTACTATTTCCCAAAATGGGCGATAAAACTTATGTATGGCAAATTAGCCGATATGAATACTTGTAAAAATGGCGTTTGCCACATTCCCCCTGCTAAACGTTAAAAAAGGAAATCATCATGCTTACCATGTTTTATGACAGCGAATGTCCGATTTGCCGTACCGAAGCCTATCACCTGAATGAAAAAAGCCCCGATAAAGTCAAAATCGTGGCGGTGGATGATGCGTTAGACACCTTGCAACAGGCGGGGATTTCTCGCACCGATGCCATGACTTATTTATGCGTGCAAGATGAAGATGGGAAAATGCACACCCACATGGATGCGGTACGCTTGCTTTACACTACGACTGGGGCGAATTTTGCATGGGTATTACATTTGCCAGTGATTAAGCAAGTCGGTGATGTTGTGTATCCGATTTTTGCTCGTAATCGTTATTATTTCCCAGATTGGCTCACTCACTTGGTGTTTGGCAAAGTGGCAGAAGCCGATAACTGTAAAGATGGCGTGTGTCATATTCCGCCTACCAAAAGAACCTAAAACAGGATAGGAAAATGAAAATCCTTATTTTCGGCTCAAACGGTTTTATCGGTCAGCGATTAGTAGAGCGATTGACTGAGTATGAGTTGGTATTAACGTCTAGCCGTGATGTCGATTTTACCAAACCCAATGCAATCAACCTTGATAAAATCACCACATTAATGCAAGGCGTGGATGTGGTGATAAATATAGTCGGTATCATGAGCAATGACAAAACGGTAACGGAAAACGTTCATCACCATTCATCTGTTAAAATAGCGACCATTGCCAAAAGCCAAGGGGTGAAAAAGTGGGTCAATCTATCGGCACTGGGAGCAGATGAAAACAGCGATATCGCCTTTGTTGGTAGTAAAGGGCGTGGCGATACAGCAATTTTGGCGTTAGCTGATGATAATTTTAAGGTAAAAATCGCCCGTCCGTCACTGGTGTTTGGAGTGGCAGAAAATGGCAAAAAAGGCGGTGCAAGTACCGAGTTATTTTTAAAACTTGCCAATTTACCAATACTTGTTTTACCGAATGGTGGTAACTTCGCCATTCAACCTGTTCATGTGAATGATGTAGCTTTGGGACTGGTAAAATTCGCTACCGAAAACCATAATCTACCTAATGTCATTGATTTCACTGGGGAAAAGGTCTTGACCTTGGCAGACTATTTGACCGAGTTAAGAATGACTATTTTGGGTAAAGGTAAGCCAAAGATTGTGGCAATGCCAATGGGTTTGGCAAAATTTTTCGCCAGTATTTTACAAAACTTTAGCGATATGGTAAGTGTGGATAGCTTAACTTTATTAGAACAAGGCAATACAGCGGATAATCAGCGATTTTTACAACTCTTGAAATAACATTTCGTTAACATAAACGAAAGATTTTTGCAATTTTCAAAAAAAATGCTAGATTTTTTTATCGTTTTCGTTTAATAATAGGACATCATTAGGAAGATGAGTTTATTTGTAATGTGAAGGATTCAGTGACTAACATTACAAAATCATGCAAGCGGATTTGCGTCATGCCTTTATACCTTGAGTGGGGTGTTTTACTTCACGAATGGTTGCCTCCCATCCAACGTTGTCATGTATTGCCATCTTCCTTTATTTTGATTATTACCTCGTGTGTTTAGCACACTTATTGGATCAGATAAGGAGATCGATGATGGACGAATCACAAGTTCAACGCATCATGAATAATCCAAATTTTAAACAAATGGCTCAAAAAAAGGGCAGTATTGGTATGATATTCACTGTCATTACGCTCATCGTTTGGTTTAGCTATTTGTTGTTAGTTGGTATGAATCCAGCTATGTTCGCAGCACCCATGTTTGAAGGTTCGATGACCACCGTTGGCTTTTATGTTGGTGTTGGCATTATGATTTTTGTGGTCATTATCACCGCTATTTATGTGAGTAAAGCCAATGGTGAGTTTGACAATTTGACCCGCAAAGTCATTGACGATATCAATAACGGTAAGATATAACTGCACAAGGATTGTGTTCGGTTATACAGCGTAAGTATTGAATTTTAGTAGCTATTTTTACACCACGGAGGGTGTCATGTTACAACAAAATTATAAGGGCGTTGCAAAGCGTGTGGGTAAGGTTTCGACTGCCTTAAGCTTGACGTTATTGGGCTTGATGGCTCAGATGCCTGCTTGGGCGGCTGGGGCATTGGAAGGCGAAGTAAAAAAACAACCGCTGAATATTTCTGCGATTATCATGTTTTTAATTTTCGTGGCTGCCACCATGGGTATTACCTATTGGGCTTCCAAACAAAACAAAACCGCCAGTGACTTTTATACTGCTGGTGGTGGTATTTCGGGTACACAAAACGGTATCGCCCTTGCAGGTGACTATATGTCAGCGGTGACGTTTTTGGGTATTTCGAGCATGGTGTTTACCATCGGTTATGATGGGATGATTTATGCGATTGCCTTCTTGATTGGTTGGCCAATTATTTTGTTCTTAATCGCAGAGCGTCTACGTAACTTGGGTAAATTTACCTTTGCTGATGTGGCTTCGTATCGCTTCCAACAAACCCCTGTGCGTATTTTCGCTGCATCTGGTACGTTGGTAGTAGTGTCATTATACCTTATCGCTCAGATGGTTGGTGCAGGTAAGTTGATTGAGTTGTTATTTGGTCTAGATTATATCTATGCTGTGATGACCGTTGGTATTTTGATGATGATGTATGTCCTGTTTGGCGGTATGCTTGCCACCACTTGGGTACAAATCATTAAAGCGGTATTATTGATGTCAGGTGTGACCTTTATGGCGTTCATGGTAATGAACCATGTTGGTTTTAGCTTTGATAATTTATTCAAATCAGCAGTAGCGACTCATGCTAAACACGAAGCAATTTTAGCCCCCGGTAAATTGGTCAACAACCCTGTAGAGGCAATTTCTTTAGGTCTTGGTTTATTGTTTGGTACAGCAGGTTTGCCTCATATCTTGATGCGTTTCTTTACTGTACCTGATGCCAAACAAGCTCGTAAATCTGTATTAGTAGCAGCTAGTTGTATTGCGTATGTATTTACCTTAATCTTTATCATTGGTATGGGTGCGATTGTTATTTTGGGCGAAAACCCACAATACTTCACCACCGTGGTCAAAGATGGCTTTAGCAAGGTTGAGTTAGTTGGCGGTGCGAATATGGCTGCGATTCACTTATCTCATGCAGTGGGTGGTAACTTATTCCTAGGCTTTATCTCAGCGGTTGCCTTCGCTACGATTTTGGCGGTGGTTGCAGGTTTGACATTGTCTGGTGCGTCAGCGGTAAGCCATGACTTGTACGCCAGTGTTATCAAGCAAGGTCGCAGTACCCATCAAGAAGAAATGCGTGTATCTCGTATCACCGTTATTGTATTGAGTGTGCTTGCGATGGTGATGGGTGTGATGTTTGAGAAACAAAACTTAGCCTTTATTGCCAGTTTGGTATTTGCGGTGGCAGCGTCTGCTAACTTCCCAATCCTATTCTTGGCGATGTTCTGGAAAGGTTTAACCACTCGTGGTGCAGTTGTTGGCGGTTTCTCTGGTTTGGCTGTGGCTGTATTGCTTATCATCCTAGGGCCTGCGGTATGGGTTGATGTGATGAAACATGAAGCACCTGCCTTCCCATACAAAAATGTTGCGTTGTTTAGTATGCCTGTGACCTTCTTGATGGCTTGGATTGTGTCTATCACGGATAAATCACCTCGTGCATTGCTAGACAAACAAGGTTTTGATGCACAGTATGTTCGTTCATTGACGGGTATCGGTGCGGCGGCAGCGTCTGACCACTAACCCATGATTAAAACTAGCTGAATAAAAAATACCGCTTATTGTTAAGCGGTATTTTTTTGATTAATAGTTATCAAAAATTTGTAGGGCGTAATGCTTACGCCCTACATCCTTCAAGATTATTTCTGATTTAACTTACTATAGAATCACGCTTGAATTATCAACGATGGTAATATATTTGCTATCTAAGCTAAACGTACCCTCGATTTTTGCAAAATCAATCGCATCAGCAATACCTGTACCATCCGCATCATAAGATAGCATATGGGTTTGATTATCAAATTTCAAATAAGTTGAAATATCAGCTGTACTGGTTAACTTGCTAAAGATAGATTTTGATAGCTCAATGATATCATTGTTAAAATCCGTAATCGTGTCAATCGTACCGTTGAAAGCGGTGTTAAATACAAAAGTATCTTTACCAGCACCACCGATAAAGGTATCTGCCCCTAGCCCACCAATCAATCGGTCATCACCCAATAGACCTGTTAGGGTATTGCCGATATTATTGGCTTGCATGATATTATTGGCACTATTACCTGTGGCTGAAGTAGCGACTGCCCCAAGCAAAGCAATGTTTTCAAGATTCTCAGTTAAGCTAAAATTGGCCGTGCTATAGATGGTATCTATGCCTTGGTTTGATAATTCTGTGAGCTGGTCATTGCTATTATCAACGATATAGGTATCGTTACCTTCACCACCCATCAGCTTGTCTGTCCCAGCACCACCATCAAGATAATCATCGCCAAGACCACCATTGATGGTGTCATTGCCTTCGCCACCATAAATGGTGTTATTTGCTTTATTACCTGTCAGTGTATCATTGCCTTTACCACCGATAAGGTTTTCAATTTGTGTGCCATAACCAATAAATGCTTGACCGAATGTATAGGTGTTTTCGGTATGGGCCGCATTATAAAAGTCTAAGTCGGTGTAGGACTCAGTGTGTAATTTCTGATTTTGTACGGCAAACAGGTCTGACTTATTACCCACATAAATCCATGAACCCGGTGTTAAGTCAACATAGACATTTTGAGTTTCTTTGGAAGCATCAAAGGTATCTAAACCATTACCATCCCAAATATAGCGGTCGGCATCATCTTTAAACATATTGTATTCTTTAAAGGTATAGACATCATTGCCTGCACGTGCATTTTGATTAACACCCAATTGATAATGCAGATAAGCTAGGTCATACATACGGATATTTTCAAGTTTTTTAAAGGCTTGATCGTTAACTTCTGCACGGTAGCTCATATAGGTAAATTCAGATGTTTCTTCTTTATTCAATATACCTGTAAATGTGTCACTGGAGTGCGTCATGTTAAAAGTATGGGTTAGCTCATGCAATGCGGTGTACATCATTTCAGCTTTATCATTTGTTGCTGATAGGGCATTCCACCACATTGGACCACTATTATAAGCGAATGCCAGTACACCTTCACCTGCCGTTAAATCAGCATAGAACAGGTTGGTATCAGCTTTGAGTGGGTCTGATACTTCAACAAATTTGATATTTAGGTAGCTTTCAAATTGAGCATAGGCATCTTTAATAACCTGTTTAACTACCTCTGGATGAGCGGTGACTGTACGGCTATCCACTTCACCTAAATCACTATCTTGAATCGCTTTTGCACGGATACTGGCATTAGGGCTATTACGCAAGGTATTAAAATCGGTTGCGGTCGCAAAGTGGTATTTAATTTCATAAGGTGCATGCTCACCTGTACCTGCCCCCAGTGGAATATCGTAGACCGAAAGGTCATATCTGGATGGTTGAGGATAATTCTGACCACCATGACCTAAATCTTTGACAAAATAGGTATCATTAATGGCTTGGTCTTGGTCATGCGAAGATTTAAATACCACGGGATCTTTTTCACTTGCGGTATAAAATTCATTATCTTGTACGGTAATGACATTATTCTCGAGGTCTTTTGTGGTAAGGGTGGCGGTTATTTTTTCGTCTTTATCCAATTGTAAGTCACTTGTCTTCACCAACGTGCTAAATGTATTACCTGCCAATACTTTGGTTTGGTAAATAACACCATTGACATCAATTTTAATGATATCATCGACTTTGGCAGAGCCAGCGACTGTACCACTGATTTCAGACATGGCTTCTACCGCAGAAATCACATTATCTTGCCCATTCGACTTAATGTATGGGCTATTGAATGTCACGCTGGAGGCTTTCACATCCACCATACCTGTATTTAGGTCAAAATAAGGCTGTGGATTGCCTTCTGCATCGAGATACCAAGGTTCGGCTTTAAAGGCGAAGGAAATTTTTGCGGTATCCAATTTTTTCAATTCTTCCGCTGGGATGTCTAAACTAAATACCCCATTTCTCACGCCAACAGTGGTATAAAGTTGACCATTAACCATAACCTCCGCTTGACGAACCAACTTAACATTATCACCACTTTGATATCTATCTTGGAAACTTGCTGTGCCTACGATATTGACCATTGGTGAGGCTTGAGAGGCATCAATGTTAAAATCCGTATCAATATTGGTAATGTTCACTTGTGCCACGACATCAGCGGATACATCATAATTAAGTGGTGTAGCTATCGCTGTGGCATTGTTTGCCCCAACGGTCTTGGCGGTTAAGTTATAACCTGTGTTTTGAACAAGGTCGCTACCTTTGACAAGTGTCGTAAAACTACCATCAGCATTGACATTCGCTGTACCAATTTTGGTGTTATTCACCAATAAATCAACGGTTTGCCCAGAGCTGAGTTTATCTGCACCTGCAACACTACCCGATACGCTGACCATGCCTTTGGCTTCATTCACGTTAATTAAATTATCGTTTGAAACTTTAAGTAAGGTAAGAGTTAGGTCAGTGGCTTTGGGTGGGGTAATATCAACGTTATGGGTATGGGTTGCTGTGCCTGTAGCGGTGTTTTGTGCGGTATCAGTGGTGGTAATAGAGGCTGTGATGTTTTTGTTTTCAGCCAATAGGGTTGAGGCAACTTCAACTGAGAAGATGCCATTGCTCACTGGGGCTTCTATGATTTGTGTGCCGATGGTGAGTTTGACAATGTCACCATTATTGGCATGGCTGACTGTACCTGATACTGTTTGTGTGGCTTGTTTTGATTCATCAAAGTTGATGAGGTTGTCTGCGGTGATGGCATTGATGGTGATAACAGGTGTGTCAATAAGTGTGTCAACACTATACGATTCGGTGCTTTGGGCGGTGGCTATCTGACCTGTACCGTCTTTGACAGTGGCGGTGGCAGTTATTGAGGCATTGCCTTGTGCAAACGCTAACGCTTTACCACTTACCACGGCTGACCATGTGTTGCCATTCACTACGGCTGTTATGGTTGTGCCATTTATGTTTAGTACCACTTCTTTATTGGTCGCATTGTCTGAGGTACTAATCGTTCCTGTGAGGGTGATTTGACCATCAGCTGTTGCTTTATTGACCGTGGCTATTGGGTCAATATCTACGGTTGCGGTTAGGGGTTTTAGTGTTGGTGTAGGCGTAGGTGTTGGCGTTGGCGTTGGTGTTGGCGTAGGCGTTGGCGTTGGCGTAGGCGTTGGCGTAGGCGTTGGCGTAGGCGTTGGCGTAGGCGTTGGCGTAGGTGCTGGCGTTGGCGTAGGTGTTGGCGTTGGCGTTGGCGTTGGCGTTGGCGTAGGCGTAGGCGTAGGCGTAGGCGTTGGCGTTGGCGTTGGCGTTGGCGTAGGCGTAGGCGTAGGCGTTGGCGTAGGCGTAGGCGTAGGCGTAGGCGTTGGCGTAGGCGTAGGCGTAGGCGTAGGCGTAGGCGTAGGCGTTGGCGTAGGCGTTGGCGTAGGCGTAGGCGTAGGCGTAGGCGTTGGTGTTGGTGTTGGCGTAGGCGTAGGCGTAGGCGTTGGCGTTGGCGTTGGCGTTGGTGTTGGCGTAGGCGTTGGCGTAGGCGTTGGCGTTGGCGTTGGCGTTGGCGTAGGTGTTGGCGTAGGTGTTGGCGTAGGCGTAGGCGTAGGCGTAGGCGTTGGCGTAGGCGTTGGCGTAGGCGTTGGCGTTGGCGTAGGCGTTGGCGTAGGTGTTGGCGTTACATCAGCAGTATCACGATTATTCGCCACGAATAGCCCACCGACACCAATCAATCCCAACGTAGTCCCCAATTTTGACATAGCCAACGAACTACCCACTTTATCTACACCTTGGTTAAGGGTATACCATGGAGCAACTGTATGCTCTGGATTAGAGGTGATAAAAGTGCTATGCGTTTGACTTAATAAGGCACTATCTTCGATAGGATAATATGAGTAATAACTTTCTAGAATAACATTTGGTACATCAGTGATATTTTGTTCATCAAAAATATATAAATCATCCGCCACTTTTTTGGTACGTGGTTTTTGGATTAACTCACCCTTTTCATTGGTTAACTGATATTGGGTGTTAAGCTCTGCCAAAATTTTGGTGGTTTTGCTTTGTGTTAAAGAAAATTTCTGTTGGTTTTTTGCATTGTTAATAATCAAGGTTGAATTTGACATATTCTTTCCCTATTGTTGGTTTATTATCAATTTTTAATTATATCAACACATTGAATGTATAGAAAACGTAAGTTTATTTTATATACCCAATTAAATGTATTTTTTGATTGATAATAATTCTCATTTACATTAATATACAGTTTTGATTTTTTAGTTATTATTTTTGCTTGTTTTTTGGTAGTAATCCGATGAAAAACCCACAACAAACCGTTCTCATCGCAAGCTCAGTGCTAGCACTGCACGCTATGGCAGGCTATGGGTTAATGACCATGAAGGCAACCCCCATCAAGCCACTCACCATCACGCCACCGCTTGAGATTCGTTTTGAACAAATCACACCAAAACCAATTGAACCGCCCAAACCCCTAGCCGAAAACCAACCCACACCCATCACCAAACCTATGGCAAAGCCCATTATTAAGGAAACGCTGGCAACGCCTGTCGAGCCAACACCACCAAAACCGACCAAACAAACCACCAAACCTATGGTTGAGGATAATCCGCCTGCCCCTGCCAAACCTGTGGCAAAAGTAACAAAGATAGACAAAGTAGAAACCCCAACACCGATTAACAAAGTCGAAACGGTGGCAAAAATCAACCCTACCACACCAACCAATGAGCCACCCCCACCGATTATTAGCAGTCAGGCTAAAAAACAAGCAACTGACACACAAGCAGAACAGGCTCGGCTTCAAGAACAACAACTAAAAGAACAACGACTTCAAGCAGAAAAGCTAAAACAAGCCCAACTTGAACAACAACAAGCCGAACAAGCAAAAGCTGAACGTGAAAAATTGGCTCGTCAACAAGCCGAAGCAGAAAAACTGGCTGAAAAACAACGTGCTGACCAAGAAAGACAGGAAGCACAGGCACGTGAGCAACAAAGAATCGCTCGTGAAAAAGCAGAAGCTGATAAAGCCAACCAACAACGTGCCGAACATGAAGCCCAGCAAAACAACCAACCTGTCAAATTTGGGAATGGTGATGCACAATGGCGAGTCCATCCCAATACACAATTCTCTGGCAACATTGGTGAGATGATTATTGAGGAAAATCTTAGTAGTGTGGGTGTGGCTTTGTCTGTCAATGCCAAAGGCAATGTAACCGAAGTCACCATTACACGCTCCTCAGGCAATACCAAGGTAGATAATGCCATACGTCAACGCCTATATTCAGCGAAACTTACCCCCTTTATGCGAAATGGCATTGCCGTACCAGGTAAAGGCAATTTGAATATTAAACTTCGAGCAACAACCTAATAAAATTTGAATTTTGAATAAAGAGAACCTTATGGATTTTGCAAACTACTGGCAATACACTGACCTTGTCACCAAGGTATTATTTTTTATCCTTATCGGCTTATCGCTACTGTCTTGGGTAGTCGGCATCACACGGCTTATCAATAGCCAAAAACTTGCCAAAACCATCCAACAAGATTTGCGTCAAGCCATCACTACCGAACAAAGCCAAATCGGCGACCAACCTGCCGAGTTACGTAAATCTGCCATCGAACAGTATTTACTCAAACACCTTAATCAATACCGTTTTGATAGCGAAAAAGGTTTGAGTGTACTGGGAACGACTGCCTCAATTGCCCCTTTTGTTGGGTTATTTGGGACGGTATGGGGGATTTTTCATGCGTTGCACCGTATCGGTCAATCTGGACAAGCAGGGCTTGGACAAGTGGCAGGGCCTGTGGGTGAAGCCTTGATTATGACTGGTTTGGGGCTAGCAGTGGCAATTCCTGCGGTGGTATTTTACAACCTTGCCGTACGTCTAAACCGTAAAGCCTTACACCTTGGCAATGACACCGCTCATGCGTTATTAGCCCAAGCGATTGTGCGACCATCAGTATCAGCATCAACAACCGCACCACACCCTCAATCAACGCATTTATCAGCGAATGGACAAACCTCTTTGACCCCAAAATCCGCCCACACGCCAGCCCATGCACAGCCAAGTGGACACCTCAAAAACACCCAATCAACAGGAGGCGAGTATGGCGTTTCAATTGGGTAATGAAGAAGCACAGGGGATGAATGAAATTAATCTGATACCTTTGATTGATATCATGTTGGTATTGATGATTATTTTTTTGGTCACTGCCACGGTACTCAATCCGACCGTGCCGTTAAGCTTGCCCAAAACCTCGGCACAGGTCAATGAAGCACCACCTAACATCATTCAAATTAGCATTGATAAAAATGCCCAAATCTTTTGGGATAAACAGCCTATCGACCTTGCCACCCTCAAAACTCGCTTTGCCGAACAAGCACAACAGCAGGCGAAACAACAGGCAAATTCTGCCGATACGCCCACCATCCAACTACGTGCCGATAAAGACAGTCGCTATGACACCATTGCCCAAGTATTAGCCACGGCAAGCGAATATCAACTGACAAAAATCGCCTTTGTCAGTGATACGGCAAGCTCTAACTAACCTGAGTTCGATATAACAAATGCCATTATTATTGATAAACCCATGATTTTTAAAATAATTTAAATTCGTAAGGTGCGTTTTACGCACCATTCAAAATCAATATCTTCAATAGGTGCGTATGACGCACCTTACCTTTAACAGCTTAATTTCAGAAAATTGTAGGGGCGTATTGCATACGCCCAATATTTGAAATCTCAAAATGGTACGTAAGACCTTTAGCAATCTTACACAAGTATTACTTGAATTTTTAAATAATAATGATAATTATTATCAATTGTGTTATACTGGTATCAACGAATGACAGTTTCTAGTACTTTCTGTCATTCGTTTTTTATTGCATCACGCAATTGCACCCCGAGTTTCTAGCTCAACTTTTACTCACCTCAACAAGATTTTCTTTTTCAACAGGTTTATACAAAGCCGATTCTGATTTATACGGCACAAGCCCAGACGGTACAACGCCTTTGGCAGAGTCATAATTTTTAATCGAATCATCAAAGAAAATATGTGGAGCAAAGGTCTGCAACACATGACTTTTATCCAGTCCGCCCAAGAAAAATGCCAAATCCACATTCACGCCCCACGCTCGCAAGGTTTTAATCGCTCGCAAATCGGCAGGGGCATTGCGTGCAGTGACAAGGGCAATCTGAATCGGTGGATTATCCAACACCGTGGGCAAGCGTTTTTGTAATTTCGATAGCTTAATCAAAAAGTCGGCATATGGGCCTTTTTGCATGGGCGTATCGCTAAATTTGGCTTCATAATCATGGAAAGCTTTTAGCCCTTTGGTTTGCGACAATAATTCGCCTTGTTCATCAAACAGCACCGCATCGCCATCAAAGGCAATGCGAAGCTGTTCGGTATCTAGCTCTTTCATATCCACAGGCGGTGCGTCCAAAATCGCACAGGCACAAACGCCTTTATCCGTGACGCTTTGGGCATCGGCATGATTGGTGGTCAAAAATAAATCCACCTTAAAATCTTCCACATAATCCGCCACTGGCTCACCTGAGGTAAATGCCGAACGGCTGATGGGAATGCCATGTGTGCGTAACGCATTTAGCACTTGAATGCCTGTGTCTGGGCTACTTTTTGACATAATCACCACCTCGACCAACGGTGAAATGGTCTTTTTATCCGCCTCACTGGGATGGTGCGGTTGGTAGCGATTGAGGTTTAGCAATGCTCGAATCAGCGGATAGCCTGTGCCTGTATTGAGGGGTAGGTTTTCTCGCTCGTACATATAACTGCGAAATCGCTCAATGGCGGTATCTGGGTCGTCCAAAATCAGTTGTTGAAAATGCTGTTCTGCGTCCGTCAAATCAAATAAGGCGGTGGCAGAAATTGCCACAATGAGGGTATTGGATAGGTCGATTGCCATAACATCACTTGCTCGGTTAAAATATTAAACATAGCCTAATTTTGTTTACAAGACTATAGGATTTTTGCAATTTTAGACGCTGTATTTATCACGTTTTTGCATTATTTTTGGCTGGCATCGCATTTGCCAAAGTTGCAAATAATATCAAGCCCATGCCCACATATTGTGTGGCGTTCAAATTTTGATGTAATAACACTATGGATAATACAATCGCCGTAAATGGCTCAAATACGGTAAATACCGATACTTTGGTGGCAGGTAGTTTGTGCAACGCTGACATATATAAAAAAAACGGAATAATCGTACCGAGAAAGGTCAGCCCCAACACCCACAGCCATGTTTTGATGGGCATATTTAATAACATGGCATAGGTGTGATAGGTTTTTGGTAAACATAATAACACCATCGCACTAATCATCACTGAGCTAAAAAATACCAAATTCGATGGATAATTTTTGTGCATCATCTTTTTGCCCAAAATACCAAACAACGAATAAAATAGCCCTGCCAACAATCCAAATACAATGCCCCAATTAAATTTAACGGTATTCCCCATCATGGTGAGCATCACGCCCAATACCGCCACCACCGCCAAAATCAATGCCTTGGTGGTGATTTGCTCTTTTAACAACACATACGCCAAACCCAAACTAAACACAGGGGCCATATACAGCAAAGACACCGCTATCCCTGCCCCCACATAATTCACCGCCATAAAATAGCTGAGGGTCATCCCCAACACACCGACCAATGACTGCACCGCCATTTGGATAATTTCGACAGGGGTTAATTGCTTGAGTGTTGACCACAATGACGGCAATAAACTCAATAAAATCACTGCCGAAGTCACAATCCGCAGTATCGCAATTTGCACACTATCAAAGCCCAATTGGTGCAAATAAGTGGTAAATATCCCTAACGTTCCCCAACTGATTGAGGCAACAATCACCTGTAAACTACCGATGAGGGCAAGGCTGGATGAATGAGAAATTTCTGAACTAGACAAACGTAACACTTCCTATTATTAACACTAAACTCACGACCTTGCTCTTAATTTGATTTTTTCCACCAAAGTCTTGATTTCCTTATTATTTTTATCAATATCTACAGCTTTGGCATATCTTGCATGACGGTAAATGGTTGAGAGTTGTTTTACATTATCCACATCGGTCACTTCGCCTTGGATACGATTCAGCCAATGTAAAACACCCTCACTTTCAGCTCGAGCCAAACTTTTATCCTGTTTGGCAAGGCGTTGGGACAATTGCACCATCAATACATCAGTTTTATCCCACACTTTACGGCGTTGCCACCACAGCATCAAGGCGACCAAACTCACCAACATCACGATACCGCCAAACATTATCATCACTTGCTGATATACCGACTGGATGTTAAACCATTTTAGCATAGACGATTTTTGGCTGTCTTGGTCATAGCCGACCACATCACGTTGCCAATAATAACTGGCTTGGTCAAATAAGCGTCTGGCTTGTTGAAGCATTTGGAATTGTTGGTAGCTGATTTGCCCTGCCACGCCATCACCAAACATCATCGCCCCTGCGGTTTGGGTCAAATTATCCATGCCCTTTTCCACTCGCTCTGGGGCGATAAATGCTGTGGGGTCAATGCGTACCCAACCTCGACCCTCAACCCAAATTTCGCTCCATGCGTGGGCATCCATTTGACGCACTTCCCAACTTTTGCCATCACGCCCCAACTCACCGCCTTGATAGCCGACCACCACACGAGCAGGGATACCTGCCGACCGCATGAGATAGGTAAAACTGGATGAGTAATGCTCACAAAAGCCCGCACGAGTGGCGAATAAAAACTCATCAATGCGGTTATCTTTTAACAAAGGCGGTGACAAGGTATAGCGGAAATTTTGTGTATGTATCCATTGCTGAATGGCATTGACGTAGCGAATCGGGTCACGCCCCACCTGCTCAAATAACTGGCGAGCAAACTGTTGGCTTTGCGGATTGCCTGTGGCGGGTAGGGCGAGGTTGATTTGGCGTTGGGTATCGGATAAGGTCAAATCAATCGGTGCATCGTTGATTTGATAGGCATTATAGGTCAGCCGTTGGTTGACATTATCCCAATATCGCAAGGTAAAATCCGAACTCAAGCCAATGCCACGCTGTTGGGTAATCGGATAATCCAACCCAAACAGCCACGGTTGCCCTGTGCGTTCGAGTATCACTCGGTAGCTTTTACCGTCATTGGGCTGTGGCGGTTTGGCGATATTGAGGGTTTGAGTCAGCCAGTCTGGGGCTTTGCCTTGCTGTGCCAGCCAAAACTGCGGTGGCAAACGACTGGCTCGCCACGTTATACCATCAAAATCGCTAAACACCAAGCCTCGCCAATACAGTTGACTGCGATTGGGCGTTTGACCTGCAAATTCCACTCGAAATGCCAATTCGGTGGATTGGCTTAAATTGGCAAAATCTCCCGGTGACATGGTGTCCGACATCCCTGTGGTGGCTTGTTTGCCACTTAACTGCACCGACCACAAGGGCGGTAAGCGTGGGAAAAATAAAAACAGCACGATGGTCAAAGGGATGGCTTGAGCGACCAATAGCCCAAGCGTGCGATAGCGTCCTGTGCCATCATCATTGAGGCTAATCATGGCAAACAACACCATCATCGCCCCCAACGCCACGATTAAAGTGGTGGTGAGATTTTGGTCAACCAAAAACAGCCCTGCCAATACAAACATCGACAAGCTCAATACCACATACGCATCACGACGTGTATGCAGTTCTAGCAATTTACTCACCGCACATAACAACAAAAAAGCAATGCCGACATCCAGCCCAAAGGCGGTGCGATAGGTCAAATACAACCCAAACAAACTGCCAATAAACCCCACATATTGAATCATTCGCAAGGTGCGAGGGCGGTACAATATTGAGGGAAACCACTGGCGTAATGGCGGTAATTGCATCAAAATAATCACCAACGCATAACCCAATAGCCAAGCAGGTAAATTTTTGGCATGGGGAATCACCACAAATAATTGTGAAATCAGCACCCATTGGTAGGCAGATAAACTGGCGAATCGACTGCGTAAAGTCGATTTGGATAAACTTGGTGAAATCAGTGGCTGTGTGGTCATGGTGTTTTTGCCAACCTTAGCAAGCTATCTTGCACAAAGGCTTGCCCCTGTCCCACTACGCCCTCGCCATCTGGCAATCGCAGACGAAACGCCACTTGAGCTGTTGCCAAACTATCCACACCATAGCGAAGTTGACGCAGTTTATCTTCATGCGTCAAAGCCGTCATTTGGTAATAATCTAATACTTGTTGCTGTCCGACATTATCGACAAAGCGTTTGGATAGCAAGCCCTGCCCTCTTGCCAAATGCCCCCACGAAATCCGCCCCATCGACTCACCTGCCACATAGCTGTCAAGTTGGTCAAAATCCTCTTGCCCTGCTTGGGTCTGCTGTGAAGCTTGTTGCTCATCGGCGGTGAGCGTGAACTGCTTGCCTTGCACCTTATACGCCAAACTGTCTGGGTACACCCACGCCTCGCCTGCCAAAAACACATACGACCACGCCTGTAAAATCCCCAACGGATACACAGTGCTAATGGTCAATTTTGGTAAAGGCAACCGCCCTCGCTGACTGGCATCGAGCCATAAACTGATGATTTGCGGTTCTTTGATTTGGGCGACTTCGATATAAGTATCGTTTGCTGACTGAAATGATGACTGTGGCAAGGCTTGGGGAATAGCCGTGTTTAACAAAGGTTGTTTGATATTCAATGACGCTTTACCAAAGCTAAAACGAATTTGGCGGTGCGGTTGTTTGGATTGGCTACTGACTTGTAAACGTACTTGGACTTTTTCGCCCACCGTGGCGTGTTGAATGTCGATTAATTTGACGTGCAACCCTGCCAAATGAGCAAAGGTATAATGAATGGTAATGACGAGCAAACTTGCCAATAAAAAACACAGCCCCAATACCAAGTTATTGCCGTAATTAATCCCTGCGACAAAGGTAATCACCAACAACAGCACATACATCACCCCCTCACGGCTCAAAAAAATATACACATTGCGTAAATTTAATTGTGCCTCGGTGGTGCGGGGTGAACGGCGTTTAAACCAACCCTCAAACCGCTGTGCCAACTCCCCTCGCATATCCCACATCACACGCCCTCACAGCTCATAACGTGGTCATCACAGGCACTTGGCGTAACAGCTCACTGGCAAGCGTCACAGGCTCACCGCCACCAAGGTGATTAAACGGCACAAACGGCTGTCCCAAACGGTGATTCACCACCGCAGAAAATACCGCTTGCACATCTTCTGGCGTCACTTCTTGATAGCCCCCAAGATAGGCATAGGCTTGCGAAGCTTGTTTGAGAGCCAACACACCACGAGTCGATAAGCCATGATAATCTCGGCTTTCACGAGTTTTAGCGACCAACCGCTGTAAATAATCCACCACCACATCCGCCAAGTGTACATTTTTGACCTGTTGTTGGGCGGTTAATAGCTCATGGGCAGACAGCATAGGGCTGATATGAGTCAGCATTTGCCGTCTATCTCGCCCCATCAACAGCTCTCGCTCGGCTTGGCGTGATGGATAACCCAATGATAAACACATCAAAAAACGGTCAAGTTGTGACTCTGGTAACGGAAACACCCCTGCTTGTTGGGTGGGATTTTGGGTAGCAATGACAAAAAATGGATTAGGTAGCGGACGTGTCATGCCATCTTGTGACACTTGGCGTTCTTCCATCGCCTCAAGCAAGGCGGATTGGGTTTTTGGGCTAGAGCGGTTAATCTCATCTGCTAATAACAATTGACAAAAAATCGGGCCTTCACGAAACTCAAACGTGCCTGTGTCGGTTTTATACAGCGAAATCCCCAAAATATCCGCAGGCAACATATCACTGGTAAACTGCACCCGATTAAACCCCAAGCCCAAATGATTGGCAATGGCGTGTGCCAACGTGGTCTTTCCCATACCGGGTAAATCTTGTAACAGCAAATGCCCATTCGCAAGCAAACACGCCACCGATAGCTTAACGACTTCTGACTTATCAAGGACAATCCGATTGATACTGCCCAACATCTGAGCAAACCGCATTTGCAATTGAGCATTGGTTTCAACATTTGGGGCAGTGGCATTTTGCTGAATATGGGAAGAAGTTTGGAGCATGACTGTCCTTGTATCGGCATTTAAGTTAGCAATAAGACAGGTAGGGGCGTATTGCATACGCCCAATATTTGTAATTTCAAACAGGGCGTATGCAATACACCTCTACAAGTTCTCTTATTTTTATCGTCATTTAAGTTCACAATAGCACATTAAATTCTGTGGGTTACGCCAAAAAGACGGCTAACCCACGCTACGATTTATTCTACTTTGAAAGCGTTTTACTATAACATCTCAAATCGTAAGGTACGTTCTACGCACCATTCAAAGCAATATATTCAATTGGTGCGTATGACGCACCTTACATTACATCAAACTCAGGTTAATTAACGCAAGGTTGATAAATAGGCAATGATGTCTTGACGTGTTTTAGGGTCGGCGATGGGGTCGGAACGCATACGTGTGCCTGTCACGGCTTGCTTAGAATTGGCGATATAATTATCCAAATTATCTGCCGTCCACGTCAGTTGGCTATTTTTTAGGGCATCGGTGTATTGATATTCTGCCAACAGCGCTGATTTCGCCCCATAAATACGAGAAAGTTGTGGGCCTTTTTCATTGTCACCCAATTGTAGTTTATGGCATTTTTGGCAGTGTTGTTGGTAATCTTTTTTACCTTGCTCGGCATTACCTTGGGTATACACAGGCAAGGTTACAGATGGACGCTCAGTCGGTGCAGGACGTTGGCATGCCGTTAGACCGACTATGGGTAACAATATGGCACACACCATACCCAATGAATTTTTTATCATACCACTCACTCACTAAAATAATTTTTGGGTGTCATCCTTTTACCCAACCTAAAAATGACATTTTTGCATAAGTCCGAGATAATTAGGCTGACTCTGTTTCAATGTGCATGGTTTCGCTAGGGGCTTGTAAATAGTTACCTTGCAAATATCTTGCCCCAATCGTCCAAGCCGCCGACATGGCAGCTGGGTCTTCAATAAATGCCATTAAGCAATTCACATGACGTTCATTGACCTGTGTGACCAATGATGAAATGGTTTCCACATTTTCGCTATTACCCAAATCTTTGACATAACTGCGGTCAAGACGCACAAGATTAGGTTTGACAAAGTCCAACAACTCGATGCCATTGAGTGCCGAACCGAAGTTATAAATCCCCACTTGGCACCCCACCTGTTTGAGGTCATCGGTTTGTTTCGCACCAACCGCCAAATAATCATTAAACATGGCTTCGCTAAACTGCACCCCAATCACTTCTCGGTCTTGCCCACCCACTGCTTTGGATAATTGAGAGATAAAGGCAGGCAAGGTTTCATCCACTAATGAACTGGGGCTAAGGTGTACCAAAATTCGAGCCGTTGGGTCTACCTGACTGCGGTACTGCTTTAAGTCTTTACACGCTCGAATCAACACCCAACGGTCAATTTTGTCCATCAGTCCATGTTGCTCTGCCACTGCCAAAAACTTATCAGGGGGCATCAGTGTGCCATCTGCCAATGGTAAGCGTAAAAACACCTCAAACATATTACTGGTATCTTTTTCCACATCATAGATGGGCTGATACATAAGGTTGAATTTACCCTGCTCTAAAGTGGTACGCAATGCTTCGAGTAGTGAAGCATCATCACTGCTGGCAAAGGCGGATGGGTCATATAAATAAAACGCATTGCCTTCGTTATTGTTATTTTTGACAGCGATATTTACCGCTTGTGTGACTCGATTGGTCAAAGTATCACTATCTGGCGAGCTAGAGTTAATCATAGTCGCACCAATCGTCACCGTCACTTTAATGGTACGATGTCCAACCTCGATGAGGCTATTTTCAACTTCTTCTAATAGTTGTTTTGCCCACGCTTCCACCTGCTCTTGTATGGCGTTGGGCATAAATAGCATAAAGTGGCTATCGCTAAAGCGACTGATATAGCCTTTTTTAACGCTATCTTCACCGAGTATGGCAATAATTTTTTGTTTTAGTAGATTGGCAATGGCAATAACGGTGGTATCCACCCCTTGAATACCCACACTGGAGCTAATTTTACCCATATTATCAATACGAATGGCTAGCAAGCCCACAGTTAAAGACTGCTGAACAGCGGTATCACGGATGGCATTTAGCACTTGCTCATAGCCACGGCGATTATACATACCTGTAAGTGGGTCAATACGCTCCATAATGGCAATTTTTTTGGCAAGTTCGGCACTATTGCCTTGCTCATTGGGCTGAATGATAACTTGCTGACAAGGTTCACCTTCATAGGTGGCGGCGGCAAGTTGCAGTTTGGCAGCAAAGGTCGAGCTATCAGTTCGCACACTTTCAAATTTAAATTCTACGTTATTACGATTGCCCTTTTCAAAATCTTTAAGGAAATGTTTAAAGTCTTTGATGTTGTTACTGGCAATCAAATCCACCACTGGCACGCCCATCAAGTCCTCAAGACTCTTAAAGCCAAACATTTCAAGGTAGGGGTCATTGGCATAGATATGCAAACCATCTTCAATATAGGCAACGGCACTTTTGGAGTTTTTGATGAGAATATTGGCACGTTGTTCGGCATCATTGAGTACGTTTTTAAGGCTTGCCAGCTCCTCACGGGTCTGAAGTTGATAATGTTCACGATATACTCGCATTGCCATTGCCATGAGTTTGGTTTTGGGTAACACGTCCACTGCCCCCCAATATTCAAATAAAACTTGAGCAGGGTTGGTCAGGTCGTCTTCTTTAATAAACGCAAGTTGTGCTTGCTCTTTGGCAGTAAGGGCATGGGTGTCGATGCCAGCCTCTGGTAAAATACCAATCACAGGCAAGTCGATTTGTTGTTCTTTAAGAATTTGCACAACTTCTGCTAGGGACAAATCATACGCCTTACCCATAATCAGTACATCCCATGACTGACGCAGTAATTTTAGAAGCTCATCCTTGGCATCCAAAAATCCCAGATTTACTTTTTTATAATAACTGGTCTGTAATAAATCAATCAGTTGTTCAGCATATAGTTGATTATCATCAATAATCAATAAATTCAGCTGGTTGGGTGATTTCATAAAATAATTATCCAATCTTTTTAATTGTTACAATCGTAATATTTTTGACAGAGGTAATATTGTTAGGATGCTACGCTCCCCCCTCTCATTTTAACAAACACCTACCATTAACTGTGTAAGTTTTTTGCTAATATTATAACTTACATCACACAAATGGTAACTTGAGATAATCCGCTGTAAGATGTTATTGCACCCTTACAAACATATATTCTTCGATATCATCTGTGTGGCTGACTAATTTAGTCAGTCGAATAATGACTTCTTTATTATCAATACGTAAAATTAACTTATCTTCAAGATTATAACCATAACGAGCCATGATGATGGTAGTTTTTTGGCGGTTTAAGCTTACATTTTGTGGGATAACCAAGGCTGGCATAAAGTTTGGCTGACGATTGCCATGTTTTTGGATACGAATGCCACAGGCAACCATATTACTGGCAAAGATGTCTACCCATGTATCAATACTGACCTTCACCGAACGCTCGTCTGAAGGGCTACGTTGTAGTGATTGACAGACAGACTGTACATAACCTAAATACCATGTTTTTTGTGGGTCATTGGTATGCCGAAGAGCAATCAGTGATTTGACTTGCAACTGACCAATCGCTGTGTATTGTGCGGTGCGTGACTGACTAATATGTTGACTAAGTTCATCACTTTCATAATGATAATCATGGGTAAAATGATAATGGTTGTCTTGCTGTCCGACTAAGCTAACGGCTTTGGATTTATTGAGTTTCTCAATGTTTTGGTGGCTAGGACGGTAGCGTTCTGGTAATTCATGGGCATGGATTAAATTGCCAAGACTGGTACGATTGGCGACCATATAATGAATCTGCTTAAAGCCAACCACCACTTGATACGGCTCATCGACAGGTTTATATTGAATGGGTGGATTTAACGCATTGACCAAATTATCATACATCAGCTTGGCATGGCGGGCATTCAAAATCACTTCCATATCATCGCTTTGTTCACGTTTGGCAATGATATTATTTAATTTTTGATCCAGTTTATCTAAGCTAATAAATAGACATTCGCTATGTTTGGCAAATGGATTGATATCTAGCCCTGTGTGCATGATTTGTGGTGGTTGATTGCCTTGCAAATCCACAAAAATATACGGTTCACTATAGTTATCGGCTTCGACACGAATATCATCTACCCAATGCTCGCTCAAAGCTTGCAGTGCTAACAAATCAGGACGGCGACAAGCATAAGGATTGAGTAATTCATTCAAAATACAATGCCGATACAACTGCCCCAATTGTAATGGTGACTGCGTCAATACACTATTGGACTTTTCAAAACTCACTAACGCAACGCTAAAATGTTGCCACTGATTGAGCAACACCAACCGATAACACTGGTGTAAATAACTCCATAATATATGCGTATCACGGCGATAACCCACATGCTTTTCTAATAACGCCAAGCGTAAACAATTCACCATCCCATAAATACACTGCTCAATCAGCCCATCATTAGAATCAGACTTTGTCCCAAACAAGCCTCCCAAAAAGCCTTTGGCCTCGGCTTGGGGTTGCTCGGCGATACGTTGCCACACACTATGATAAAACATCACCCCTAAATAATAAATCGACAGCACACTATCCAACGTTTGCTGTTGGCGTTCATTCAAAAAACCCAACTGGTTTTGATATTCTAGGCGTAACTGCCCCATCAAGCGTACGGCGACTTTATTGACTTGATTCATCAATTGCAAGCGTTTGGCTTCAGCCATCTCCGCAACCATCAACTGATTAATCACGATTTTATATTCATTATACATTTCCGTGACAGAAAGCTGATTGAAATGCACCTGCCATTGCAACAATCCCTCACCTTGATTGCCAATAAATTGCAACTCAAGGGGACGCACCGCATTTCTTTCGTGGCTTGTCAAAAAAGCGTGTAAATCAGTATCCCGAATAATCATCGTCTTGCCTGCCAATAGCTTGTTAATTATAGTAAAAACACATCATAGTAAAAATAAGTTGGTCAAATAATAAAATACCATGAATTCAATGACATTACCAACCCATTTTTAGCAAAAACTTGTGAATCAAAACATATTGGTTTGCTATTATTTCACTGAATCGGCATTTTATACGCCACTTGAGGCATCTCACGCACCAATTTTGGCACAAGATAGCCTGCACATTTAGCAAGTAACTGGCGATGGATTGCCACCGCTTGCTCATCCTCAAGCAAAAAATGGCTTGCCCCTGCCACTTTATCCAACACGTGCAAATAATACGGCAACACGCCTGCCTGCCACAATCGGTCACTTAACTTTGCCAAAATATCTGCATCATCATTAATGCCTTTGAGTAGCACGGTTTGATTAAGCATGGTAATCCCTGCCAACCTTGCTCGATTGAGATAAAATGCTGTCGCCTCATCAATTTCATTGGGGTGATTGACATGAATCACCATCACTATTTTACACCGACTGGCTTGCAAACGCTCCAATAAAATCGTGTCCAAACGTTCAGCAATCACCACAGGTACACGGGTATGCAGACGAATGGTTTGAATCTGTGGTATGGCTTCAATTTTAGCAAAAATATCAGATAAACGTCTATCACTTAGCGATAAAGGGTCGCCACCGCTCAAAATCACCTCGTTAATCCGACTATCGGCTTGAATATAATCACGAATAGTTTGCCAATCCTCGCCACTGGGCAAATTTTCATGGTAATCAAAATGCTGGCGAAAACAATAGCGACAATGCACCATACACGCCCCTGTCACAGGCAACAGCACCCGAGAAGCGTACTTGTGAATCACGCCTTTCACAGGATTACTGGTATTTTCTTCAAGTGGGTCAGTGACAAAGCCTGTGACCTGCACCGTTTCGGCGAAGGTAGGCAACACTTGGCGTAATAAAGGGTCATTGATATCCCCCTTTTGCATTTTCTGCACAAAGCCACGAGGTACTTTGAGTGGAAAACTGCCATATTGTTGGTCAAAATCCTGCGGATTGAGCGCAAGTAATTCGGCAAGCTCACCAAAATCAGTAATGATATCAGAAAACGCATTTTGCCAGTTTTTTTGTGTCGCCAAATAGTTTATCATATAGGGTTTATCCAGTTATCACCCAAACAATTGGGAAATTGGCTATTATATAGTAAAAACTGAATTATAGTGAACAAGGTCGTTCGTGGTGAGCTTGTCGAACCATAACGACCGCTACCCTTCGACAGGCTCAGGGCGAGCGGTGTTCATTTTAATTTCGGATTAACTATACAAAGATTTGATTTATTACCGTAAATTTTTTTAGTCACGGAAGTTACTCGCTAATTTATGCAACACCATCCTTGTAGACTTTTGCGAAACTTCTGTTAGTCATTTAGGAACTCTCATGGCAAGTTATTCTACCAATGAATTTAAAGCTGGCTTAAAGGTCATGCACGAAGGCAACCCTTTTGCTATTTTAGAAAACGAATATGTAAAACCCGGTAAAGGACAAGCCTTTAACCGTGTTAAAATGCGTAACCTTAAAACTGGCAAAGTGCTAGAAAACACCTTTAAATCTGGCGATAGCCTTGAAGGTGCGGACGTAGTCGATGTCGAAATGAACTACCTCTACAATGATGGTGAGTTTTGGCACTTTATGCACCCAGAAAGCTTTGAACAGCTTCAAGCCGACAAAAACGCCATGGGCGATGCCCCAAAATGGCTCAAAGAAAACAGCAACGAAGAATGTACCATCACCTTGTTTAATGGCGTGCCATTAAGCGTGACTGCCCCAAACTTTGTGGAATTAGAAATCACCGAAACTGACCCAGGTCTAAAAGGTGATACTTCTGGTGGTGGCGGTAAACCGGCGACACTAGAAACAGGTGCGGTAGTACGTGTACCTTTATTCGTCCAACAAGGCGAAAAAATCAAAGTTGATACCCGTACTGGTGAATACCTATCTCGTGTACAATAACTGATTGATAGCGATAAAAAGCCCAACATTTGATGTTGGGCTTTTTTTGCTTGGATTAAAATTAATTCGCTGTAGTGGCAGAGGTTGCTACGCTGTTTAACTCTTGCTTAATCAATTCAGGGTTTTGATGATATTTTTTGATAATTTGGTCAAACTCACCAGACTTTTGGATATTAGCAAGCCCTATATTGACTTTTTTGACCAACTCATCATTGCCTTTTTGTACCGCAAATACCAGTTTTGACCCTTCACCTGCTTTGAGATTTTTGGCAACAAATTTATCTTTCATGGCTTGAAATGCGTCACCGCCTAGCACAAATTGACTAACCGTGGCATCATTCACCGCCACATCCACCTCGCCTTTTGCCACCGCAGATAAGGCAAGGAACACGGTTTTATACTTCACCATTTGTTCTGGTTTGATGCCAAATTTCTCTGGTAAATCGGTTGCCCCATCCTCACTCTCAGCCACCGCAATTTTAGCCGACTTTTCCCAATTTTCAAGCTTACTAGAATCAAGTGCGACTGCACGGTAAGGGCTAAAATAATAAGGATTACTCAATAACGCATTATTTTTAGACTATTCAGTCACGCCCACTGCACTGACCACCATGTCACCTTGTTTGGCATTAAGCGAGTCAAAAATACCGTCCCACGCATGGGGAATGTAATTAGCATTAAAACCTTGGTCTTTGGCAATGGCATTGAATAGTTCGACTTCCATACCGCCCACTGTGCCATCTGGGTTTTTCATCTCAAATGGCGGATAAGTTGCATCAATCAACACATTGTAGGTGGGTAAATTGGTATCCACCTTGGTAGGGGTGGCTGTGGTCGCTGTCGTAGGTGTCGCTGATGCGGTGGTGTTTGCGTTGGTATCGTTGGCAGGCTTCTGACAGCCTGTCAATAATATACCACTCATTAGCATACCCACTAATCCAAGATAAATTTGTTTTGATGATTGTTGATGTTGTGAATTCTTAAAGGTACGCATTTTTATTATCATCCTCTTATGTTGGGCGTAATCATTGGATGCCATGATTAAGGCATCATACTATTCTGCTTTTTTTAATTGTAGTAAAAGTATACCACGGGATATCCACAAAACTGCAAAAATAAGACAAATTGTCTAAGTTTAGGGATTAACAGGTTTTTTGTTAAAAATCACCCCACTTTTAACAAACTACCCAAATACCCTCACCCCCAGTTACGCTATGATAGGCTTAATAAATTAATCGCATTGATATTAACATTGATATCCACAAGGAACAATCATGCAAGAACTAACCGCCCCTGCCATCGTCCTCGAAGCCCCAGCCCCAGTCGCCGTCGTGCCACAAGACGAAGCCGACCAAATGGTCAAACTCGACCAAACCAAAGTGCCAGAGTTGGATGCTAAAGTCAGCGAATTCGTGATGAACGTGCTAGACAACCCTGTCAACACGCCTGCCTTCGATGACAAAGTCAACGCCATCCATCAACTTGGTAGTGCCGAAATCCGTGAGTCTGCCCAAGTCAGCAACCGCATGCTCGACCGCCCTGCCAAAAGCATGGATAAAGCCCTGTTTGACAACTCACCGCTTGCCAAATCCTTGACTGAACTGCGTGGCATTGTCGAAAACCTCGACCCCAGTAAGCAAGGCACGCTATCTAGCCCACGTAAGTTTTTGGGGATTTTCCCAGTCGGCAATAAGGTGCAAGATTATTTTCGCCAATATGAAAGTTCCCAAACCCACATCAACAAAATCATCGAAAGCCTCTACAACGGCAAAGACGAACTTATCAAAGACAATGCTGTGATTGAGCAAGAAAAAGTCAATATGTGGACGTTGATGCAGTCGCTTCGCCAGTATATTTATGTGGGTAAAAAAATTGATGAAAATTTGGAACAAAAAGTAGCGGAACTCGAAGCCACCGACCCCGAAAAAGCCCGTATTGTCAAAGAAGAAATGCTGTTTTATGTCCGTCAAAAAAACATGGACTTTTTGACCCAACTGGCGGTCAATATCCAAGGCTACCTTGCCCTTGATATGATTCGCAAAAACAACCTTGAGTTGATTAAAGGCGTTGACCGTGCTACCACCACTACGGTGTCTGCGTTACGCACAGCCGTGATGGTGTCACAAGCTTTGAGCAATCAAAAACTGGTACTCGACCAAATCAATGCCTTGAACAGCACCACCAGTAGCTTAATAGAATCAACATCTGCCATGCTAAAACGCCAAACCATTGACGTGCATGAGCAAGCCAGCACCAGTGGTGTGGAAATCGAAAAATTGCAAAAAGCCTTTGCCAATATTTACGAAACCATGGATGCCATTGATACCTTTAAAGTCAAGGCGTTGGATAATATGAAGCAGACGGTCAATGTACTCACTCAAGAAGTGGATAAAGCCCAACTGTATCTGGACAAAGCCAACCGCACCACGGCAAATGAAGTGGCTCAAAACTTACAAATTGCGAATAAAAAGTTGGGTGAGGTGAAAATTTAATGTCATATGATTGTCATATTTTTTTCATACCATATTGACTAGCACACCCAATATTAGGCAACATCACCCTACCTAGATTATCGGAACGGTTCAATAAGGTATGCCATGCGACTATTAGCAACCCAATTTTTGACTACTAAATTGATGACTGATGGTCGTATAAAATTTGGGTTGCTAGACATGACTACTCTTCCGCTGTTGTTGCTTATCCTTGCCCTACTCTTACCAATCACTAGCCACGCCATTCCGATTGAGCAAGTGCCTAGACCCGACCACAAGCCTGTGATTGACGAAGCCAACCTGCTCAATGACAGCGAAGAAGCCAAGCTCATTCAGCAAATTACCGATTTGCATAACCAAACTGGCGATTATATTGTGGTCGTCACCCTACCCTCGATTAGTGATACTGACCTCACGCCAAAACAATACGCCACCAAGCTGTTTGAAGCTTGGCAAATTGGCAATAAAGACAAAGACAATGGGCTGTTAATCCTTGATGTCGCAGATGTCAGACGGCTTGAGATGGAAACTGGCTATGGGCTTGAGGGGGCGTTGCCCGATGTGACCTTAAAGCGGATTCAAACCGATGTTATCGTCCCTGCCTTTAAGCAAGGCGATTTTGCAACAGGCTTTGAGCAAGGGGTCACAGCGATTGGCGAAAAGTTGATTGAAGAGCAACAAGCCAATGTTAATAGCAATCCTCAAAATGGTAATGCCCAAAATTATAATACTCAAAGTCACTCATTATTAACCACATCTATTGGTAAACCATTTGGCATTTTGGCGAACTACTTTGTCATTAGCTTGCTGTTTTTTGGGATTTTTAGTGCAGGATTCTTTTATCGCCGTGCCGAGTTACGCTATCAGTTTGACCAGCCTTTTGAAGAGCAAGACATTGATTTAGCCGAATTTCAAGAACTGTCTAAACAGTTATCGTTTAGGAATGTGGTTTCCGAGTCTAGTTTAGGGATAGAAACTGCTTTTTTCTTTCTTTTCCCTTGTATTTTTGGCTTGGGGTTTTTATTTTATTGGTTTTTTAGTGATTTAGGGTTTATGACTGGCTTGACCTATTTGCTTGTCGTCGTTGCCTGTTTTACCATTTTTGCCAGTTTATTAACTTTACGCCGTCCGACTTCGCATTTAAGTTACTTTAATGAGCAAATCACGGATCTGGCGTATTTTTATGAATTGACCAATCCCAAATACTCCACAGCTGGTATGATTGTTCGTGCTATTTTATCGCCGTTATTTGGGCTAGCCATACTGCCGTATTGGTTCAAGCAAAAGAACCTACATACAGAGCCTCGCCCCTGCCCCCAATGCGACCACACCATGCACTTGCTACCCAAAGATAAGTCGTTTGCGATGTTAAGCAAGTTTCATCAGCATGAGGTGTCACAGGGCTTTGCGGAATTTGAAATATGGCTGTGTGATAAATGCCATTATCAGCACACCTTACGTTATGCTTCGGACAACAAAAAGCCGTATTATTTTGTCTGCCCAAGTTGTCAGCAAAAAGCCTATTGCTTGGTGGATAAGAAAACCCTGCAACCTGCCACTTATGAAAGTGAAGGTTTAAGGGTCGATAATTATGAATGCTTGGCGTGTGGCTTGCAAAACAATGTGGAATACGTCGTTCCCATGCTTGTGAGGGAAAGTAGTTCTGATAGTTCAAGCTCTAGCAGTGGCTCAAGTTGGAGTAGCTCAAACAGTGATTCTGGCTATAGCTCAAGCGATGGTGGTTCATCGGGCGGTGGTGGTTCGGGGAGTGATTATTAAATCACAAACCCAATTTATTTGGCAATAATGCCACGACTTTTGCCACAGTTGCTTCTAGCGTATCGCTATCGGTTGGCATCACCGTGATATGAGCGATTTTGCGACCGTCACGCTCTTCTTTATCATAGCCATGATAATGCACGCCATCAATCGCCAATACATCCGCCACATTCGGATATTGACCGATGACATTGAGCATCACAGACGGCTTGACAATCGCCGTATCGCCCAACGGCAAGCCTGCCACCGCACGCATATGGTTCTCAAACTGGCTACACACTGCCCCCTCAATCGACCAATGCCCTGAGTTATGCACACGAGGGGCGATTTCATTGGCAAGCAAACCATCCGCTGTCACGAATAGCTCAAGCGTTAATACACCAACATAATCCAAATGCTCAAGGAGTTTTTTGATATTGTCTTGGGCTTGGGCGGTTAAAGCCTCTACATTAGGGGCTGGAGCGGTGGTGCGAGCCAAAATACCGTGATGGTGTTCGTTTTGCACCAATGGATAATAGCGGATTTCCCCAGTTTGGCTACGCACGGCAATGATAGACACTTCTCGCTCAAAGTTAATAAATCCCTCAGCAATCAATGGGGCTTGCTGGGTCGCTTCGCCAAGTTCCGCCCATGCTTCATCAATCTGCTCGGCAGTTTTTAGCATAAACTGCCCTTTACCATCATAACCGCCACGGCTGGTTTTGAGTACCAACGGCAAGCCGAGTTGCTCACTGGCTTTGACGATATCGACTTTGCTATGCACTGCCAAAAAAGGCACGGTTTTGACACCCAGTTGATTAAATAGATTTTTTTCGTTTAGGCGGTCTTGAGCAATGTGCAAGGCTTTGGCAGGTGGGTAGAGGGTTTTTTGGTTTTGTAAAAACTCTGCGGAAGGCAGTGGTGTATTTTCAAACTCTAACGTAAACACATCACAGGCATCGGCAAAGTCACCAAACTGCTCACTGCTATACACTTTACCCAGTAGGCGTGCAGGTGGATTAGGGGCATCTTCTAAGAATACACAGCGAATACCCAGTGGTAAGGCAGATTCAGCCAGCATCATGCCAAGCTGACCACCGCCAAGAATCCCGATGGTTTTGATAGGATGGTTAGAATGATTGACACTATAAAAATTGGCAGTGGCGATGGGCATGGTTGAACTCTTACATTGGCTAATTTTTTAAAAGAAAAAATAAAATAATTAATCAGGCGAGTGACTATCATCAGTGAAATTAAAAATAATACTTTGATAACTTGGGCGTATGCAATACGCCCCTACAAAACCTGTCTTATTGCTAAATCAAATAATTGCCTACTAAATAGCGTCATTTAACTAAAATGTTCTGGCTCGACATCATGGACATGGGCGTGGTAGTGCGACATTTGTTTTTGCATAAAACTCTGAATGGCAGCATGAATCATATGCTGACCAATAAACTGGGTATCACCGCCTAGCATCTCTTTGACTTTATCCGAAAACTCGATACTCACCCAAGGCTGGTCTTTTTCATCAGACGCACGCAGTACCATTTTGCCATCTTCCTGCTCGACAAATTCCAGCATCACCGCATCTTTAACAGCGTCTTTTAGCATGGCTTTTACTTTGGTATTGGTTTCCTGCATATCCGTTCCTTGTTGATTGGGATAAAAGGGTACAATGGGTGTTTTTTGACAAAAAATCAAGTCAGCATTACAACTTTGGTCGCCCTGATACTATCGTGAATTAACTTAGGTATAATACTTTGACATTTTGGGCGTATGCAATACGCCCCTACAAATTCTGTCTTATTGCTAAATTAAACGACTCTACTTTATCATGCCAATTGGGGAAATAAACTTCGCAACCCTGATACAAAAATTTCTACCGCCACAGCCGCCAATAGCATCCCCATCACACGATTAAGGACATTTAGCCCTGTTTCACCCAAAAACTTACTCACTTGCCCTGCCGCCATAAAGCTAAGATACGTGATAATACTGATAATAAACCCAGCCAAAATCAATGCCACCATATTGGCATAGCTATGCCCACTGGCAGCATAAATAATGACGGTAGAAATCCCCCCCGGCCCAATCACCATCGGAATGGTCAGTGGTACAACCGCCGAGGCTGCCCCTTGAAACACTGCCCCATCTAAGTCTTGGGATTTACCGACACTGGGTTTGGCGACATTACCAGCACCATTCATCATGCCAATGGCAATCAGCAACACCAAAATCCCCCCAGCAATGCGAAATGACCCCAATGAAATGCCTAGTAGTTTTAAAATTGGCTCGCCTGCCACGGTAAACACCGCCACGGTAATAAACACCGTCATGGCAGAGATAAAGGCGACTTTACGTGCCTGTGAGCGAGTGGCATCTTTGGTGATATCCAAAAACAGCGACAAAGCGGCAAAAGGATTGACCAATACTACCAATGCTAAAAATATGGTAAAAATTTGGGATTCCATGAAAGGTATTCCAGTCGTTGATTGTGAGTCAAAGCATTTTGACAAACTATTATTTATTGTTAATTTAGTGAATGGTTGCTTTGATAAGAAGCTATGAAAGCTGTTATTTTAGCATAAATCATTAAACAATAGCGTTTATGCTTCCCCTTACATTTTCATAAATTTTATTTATATTTTATGTAATTTTTTATGAAATAATTTTATCAATTACAGCTTTTTTGCCATAGATTGTTTATACTGATAAAGATTATTCATACCATTATTGTTAGCCACTCGCTATCTCTAAAAAGGAATTGACCATGCCCTTATCTTACAAAGCCCCCTTACGTGATATTCGTTTTTTGACCAAAGAAGTGTTCAATTACGCTGACCATTATAAAACCCTCAAATCTGGCGAAAATGCCGACCCAGAAACCATGGACATGATGCTAGACAGCATTGCCGACTACTGCTCAAACGTGCTAATGCCTCTGTATCAATCAGGCGATGCCGAAGGCTGTCATTTTGACAATGGCGAAGTCACCACGCCAAAAGGCTTTAAAGAAGCCTATGACACCTTTGTTGAAGCAGGCTACCAAGCGATTCCATTCCCAGAGGAATTTGGTGGTTTGGGTATGCCAAGTTCGGTCAACCTTATCAAAAGTGAAATGATGGCGACCGCAAACTGGGCGTTCCAAATGTACCCCGGTTTATCCATTGGTTGTATGAACACCATCATGCAGTACGGCACGCCAGAGCAAAAAGCCCTATATATGCCAAAATTGGTCGAAGCCACTTGGTCAGGTACGATGTGTTTGACCGAGCCTCAATGTGGTACGGATTTGGGACAAGTCAAAACCAAAGCCATTCCACAAGAAGACGGCACGTATAAAATCAGCGGTACAAAAATCTTTATCTCAGCTGGCGAACATGATTTGACCGAAAACATCATTCATATCGTCCTTGCCCGCCTACCTGATGCCCCAGAAGGTACAAAAGGTATTTCGCTATTTATCGTACCAAAATTCTTGGTCAATGCAGACAGCTCAATCGGTGAACGCAACCCTGTGACTTGTGGTTCAATCGAACACAAAATGGGTATCAAAGCCTCTGCCACAGCGGTGTTAAACTTTGATGGGGTGACTGGTTTCTTGATTGGCGAACCTAATAAAGGGCTAAAAGCCATGTTTACCTTTATGAATACCGCTCGTCTAGGTACAGGTATTCAAGGTCTTGCTCACATGGAGTTAGCTTTCCAAAACAGTGTACCGTATGCCAAAGAACGCCGTTCTATGCGTACATTGACAGGCACAAAAGAGCCAACCCAAGTCGCTGATGCCATCATTCATCATGCCGATGTCGCTCGTATGCTGATGACCCAAAAAGCCTTTAGCGAGGGTGGTCGTTCGATGATTTATCATGCCGCTCGCTATGCGGACAAAATGACCGAAGCTGCCATGGCAGGCGATGATAAAGAATTCCATAAATGGGATGACAAGCTCGGCTTTTATACCCCTATTCTGAAAGGCTTCTTGACTGAATTGGGACTGGAGTGTGCCAAAAACGGTATGCAAGTGTATGGCGGACACGGCTATATCAAAGAATGGGGTATGGAGCAAATCGCTCGTGATGCACGTATCTCAACCTTGTATGAAGGTACAACTGGTGTACAAGCCCTTGACCTATTAGGGCGTAAAGTGCTGGCTCAATCTCGTGGTAAAGTGGTGCTTGAATACACTGCCAACATTATGAAATGGTGTTCGGAATATGCCCTTGATAAAGAAATGCGTAAATTCGTATGGCAACTGACCAAATACTGTGCCGAATGGAACACCTTGACCACTCGTATCCTGCTCACTGCTCGCAAAGACCGTGAAATCATCTCGGCTGCCTCTGATGATTACTTGATGTACTCAGGCTATGTGATGATGGGCTACCACTGGGCGAGAATGGCTGCCATCGCCCATGACAAACTTGCCAACGGTGGCGGTATGGAAACCGAAGCTTTCTATAAAGCCAAAATCCAAACCGCTGAGTTTTATTTTGAGAAGTTATTGCCTCGTGCATCTGGGCTATCAGAAAGTATGCTTGCTCCGAGCGAAAGCATGACTGGCTTGGATTTGGATAGCTATAACTTTTTAGATTAATTGGTTTTTTACGTAAAATCGGTTAAACTGATGCCATCCCACAAACCGCCTCACTATTGGGGCGGTTTTTTATTTTAATGAATGAAAAAGGTGTAAATGATGTTAGTACTTGATTTACCACCAGAATTAGAAGCTAAAATTCGAGAAAAAGCTGAACAACAAGGAATGACCGCTGAAGCATTCGTTATAAAGATATTAATGGAAGTATTTTCAAAGGATGATTCAGCTAATAACTAATACTGACATGGTGTTGTAGGTTGGGTTGAGCCTGTGAAACCCAACCCTATCAATGATTTATGTTGGGTGTCATACTTCCACCCAACCTACAGACAACGCTTTTGCGTAAAGCCCAATAGAAATTTATCAAATATTTGCTGGACTAAAGCCACAGCCAACAACAAAAGCAAATGTTAAAAACTGCACATAAACTCATTAACCACACCTTTATCAACCGTTAAATCTTAAAATGTAAATATGCCAAATTTCAGCCAATTTTCTACCACCATTATCGACCAACATCATGCCGATATCAGCGATTTTATCACTGCCAACAAGCTACCTGAGCCACTGCACAGTGCTTGTCTGTACGCCATGACCAACGGTGGCAAACGTGTCCGCCCGTTACTTATCGCCAGTAGCTACGCCACATTGACGGCTCACGATATTAAGACCTTACCCACTTCTTTACCCAAAAGTGTGTGTCAAGCCATGCTCACTGTTGAGTGCCTACACGCCTACTCGCTAATCCATGATGACATGCCCTGTATGGACGATGACGACCTACGCCGTGGTAAGCCGACCACCCATATCAAATTTGGTGAAGCGGCCGCCCTACTCGCTGGTGATGTGCTACAAACTTTAGCATTTGAGGCATTATCCGATGAATATTTAGCAGATAAAACTTTAAGTGCCAATTTACTGACGGTATTTGCCCCTCGTGCCAAACGCATGGTTATCGGTCAAATGCTCGACATCAATGGCGAACAGCAAACCCTAGACCAAAGTGAGCTTGAAGCCATCCACCGTGATAAAACAGGGGCATTAATTGAAGCATCTGTACTGATGGGTGGTATCTGTGCCAATGCTACTGAAACCCAATTACAAGCGTTAGCCGTGTTTGCCACAAATATCGGCTTGGCATTTCAAGTACAAGATGATATTTTGGATGTGACCGCAGATACCGAGCAACTCGGCAAACCTGCAGGTAGTGATGAGAAGTTGGATAAATCTACCTATGTGAAGCTATTGGGCGTTGAACAAGCCAAAACCTATGCCCAAAGCCTGTTTGATACCGCTAAAAATGCGGTGATTGCTGAATTTGGTGACACTAACTATTTGGTGGATTTGGCGGATTGGTTGTGGGCAAGGGAAAAATAACTATTTCTTCCTAAACCCTGCAAATAATCCTTCATGCTCGATTTTTGGCATTTTCATGGTCACGGTGTTTGACAACAAATCATGCACCGATACGCCTTGCTTATTGACCCACGCAAACCAATAATTAAACATCAGCCCCATAAACATACTAAACAGCACCGCCCCTCGCTGTCCATGCAACGCATAACCGATTAGCCCACACACCACAGGCAACACACATGCCGATAAAATTCGCTTTACCGCCTGTCCCCATGATAGCAGACTGCCATCACGGTTCATGGTTTTAAGTCGCCATGTCTGCATCCCCAATGTCTGTCCAGATTTTCGCCAAAATACCCCATAAAATCCAATCAGCGTCAATATAAAGGCAGGCGTTAACACCAAATTTTGATACCATGCAGGCAGTAATTGCGACTGTTGGGCGGTCGTTCCCACAGGTAAAAATAACTTTGTCCCTAGCACAATCAACAACATAGAAATAAAAAACAACAACGCCAAAATCAACATCCCATCATATAACATCGCTACCAAGCGAGCCATTGGTTTGGCAATAACAGGCTGTTCGGTAGGTTGCAAAGCAGATTGGGCAGACTGGGGTAAATTAGGTGGCGTATTGGCAGTTTTCACATTTTTCATATTAAGGCACAGTTTTGGTCGCAAGAGTGAAGGATAAAAAACGCTAGATGATTAAGTAACACCAAACCCAACATTTAAAGTCGTAGGGGCGTATTGCATACGCCCTGTTTGAAATTTTACTATTGAGCTGATGCCTTGCGAAACAGTGCTTCTCACCTACAATACGCTATTTATTAGGATTGGTATAAAAGAATATTGGGCAAAATTGTACCTTAACTCGCCCCAAAACGCCATGAAGTCATGGGATAATTTAATAGGCATAAAAAAATCGCCTAAAGTCATGTGACTGGCGATTAATTATAAACGAATGATTAGTGGTGCGCTTGGAGGGAGTCGAACCCCCGACCCTCAAGTTCGTAGCCTGATGCTCTATCCAACTGAGCTACAAGCGCATTAACTAAAGTCTTCGTTTGAAGTGTGCGGTATTATATATTTGTTTTTTTATCTTGTCAACGACTTTTTTAAAAATTTTTAAATCAGTTGCTTTGATAAAAAATGGCGGTGACGGAGGGATTCGAACCCTCGATACAGTTTCCCGTATGCAGCCTTAGCAGGGCTGTGGTTTCAGCCACTCACCCACGTCACCGAATTTTTATAATACCTACAACCCATTGCTAGGTAGGTTGTGGGTGGGTATTATAGCAAAGTTAGCTAAAAATGCAAGACTTTTAGCAAAATTTATGTAAGAATATTTTGAATTTTTCAATTTCTCATGCTGATTAGGGGATTTTTTATGCCAATGCGTGCAACTGTGCTATGCTTTTCTGGGCTTGACCCCTCTGGTGGTGCAGGCTTACAGGCAGATATTGAGTCCATTGGACAAGCAGGTAGCCATGCCAGTATCGCTTGTACAGCTGTGACGGTGCAAAGCTCTCAGCAGGTATTTGGCTTTGAGGCGTGTTCGGCTGAGTTGGTCAAACATCAAGCAATGGCGGTGCTAAATGATTTGCCTGTCAAAGCCATCAAGTCAGGGATGCTCGGCACGACCGACAATATCGCCATGTTGGCGGATTTGTTCCAAACAGGGGCGATTGCTAATGGTACACCCTATGTGCTTGACCCAGTGTTGGTCGCCAATAGTGGCGGTAGCTTGTCAAAAGGGCTAGGGGATAAAGCCACGTTGGTAACGGCTTTTTCGGCATTGTTGCCATTTGCCACGCTTGCCACACCCAATAGCATTGAATTGCGTGATTTGACAGGCATTGATAATTTGCACAAAGCCAGTCAAGATTTGCTACAACGTGGGGCAAAGGCAGTATTGATAAAAACCTCGCATGACAGCCATGAGGGAGGCATTGAGCAGTTTTTATATGTTAAAAATGCGGATGCTATGACATTGGCGTATCAAGCGATTTTGCCTCGTTTGGCAGGAGAATATCACGGTTCGGGCTGTAGTTTGGCAAGTTATATCGCAGGACGCTTGGCACAAGGCGATAATTTGACCCAAGCAGTGCAATGTGCAGATATTTGGATTCAGCAAGTGTTAACAGTGGCGGATATACCACACACGGACGGACAACGGATTCCAAAGCGGTTTTATTATTAAAATCAATCTGTTAAAAACATTAGAGGCGTATTGCCTACGCCTCCATAACCCTTTATAAGGTAAACAAATACACCGCAAAGGTTTGCACCACCATTTCTAATAAAATAATGGCAAAAAAACCAATCATCGGTGCTAAATCCAACATCCCCATATCAGGTAATAATTTGCGAAACGGCTGAATCAATGGCTCACTGAGCTGAGTCAATAGCCCCAAAATTGGTGGTAATTTCTGCGTAAAAAACACCACCCATCCTGCAACAAATGACCCGATAATCAAATATTGACACATTTTTAGAAAGTCGACAATCAAAGTGGTCATGGCAACAAACAACATCATCAATGGCGAAAAATGCCGAGATAAATCATCCACCATCGCCATCGTCAGTTCTGGCATCGAAAATAGCCCAAGATTTTGGCTGTCTTCACGCATCATACCGACCACGCCCCAAATAAAAATCAACCGCAACAACAACATCAACACAATCGCAGAAACGCTGATTTTACCATTGCCAAGCGTGGGAAAAATACGAGCAAAGACATCCACTAGTCGAGTGGCATTATAAATCGGTTTGCCCACAGGGTCTTTGTCATCAATGCCTGCAAACTGCATCATAAATCGCATAAAAATCAATAACATCACCGAACCGACAACGATGTCAAAAATACCTGCGATAAAATGGGTCATGGGGTTTCTTGCCTTGTATATTGGATAAAAATAATGGGTTTAGGACTTACTCAGTTTTAACGTTTCCGTTCGTGGTGAGCTTGTCGAACCATCGGAAACGTTACCCTTCGACAAGCTCAGGGCGAACGTTTCTCTCATTTTTGCGTAAGTCCTAGGGTTATTTTGCCAATTCTCGACTAAGTTGGCGTGAACGCTCGACACAAGCTTGCATGGCTTGGGCGATGGTTTGGTTCATCGCTTGTGCATCCATCACCGCAATCGCCGATTGGGTCGTGCCATTGGGCGAGGTGACTTTACGGCGTAATTCGGCTGGGCTATCATGGCTAGTCAATGCCATTTGGGCAGACCCCAATGCCGTTTGCATGGCTAACGCAGTGGCTTGGGTGTTGGTCAATCCCATGCTTTCGCCAGTGGCAATCATGTTTTCAAGCATATAAAAAAAGTACGCAGGGGCAGAGCCAGACACGGCTGTCACCGCATGAAGCAAATCTTCATCATCGACCCACAGCACCAAACCTGTGGCTTTCATCACTTGTTCGGCAAGCTCACACTCATGCTCCCCTACCCCTTGACTGGCAAACAGCCCTGTCGCCCCCATCTGAATCATCGCAGGGGTATTGGGCATGGCACGCACCAATTTTACATTGTTGCCAAGCCATGATTTTAAGCTATCTGTGCCAATCCCTGCCACAATCGAAATCACCAACTGTTCGCCCCAACTGTCTTTGATTGGTAGCAACACATCTTTTAGCACTTGCGGTTTGACCGCCAATAGCACCACGTCCGCATTCGCAATGGCTTGCTCGGTATTGCCTGCCTCTGTCGCAACATAGGTCGCCAAACCTTGGTCAGCAAAATGCGATAATTTTGCGGTATCCGTATCAACCACGTGCAAATCAGCAGGGGCATGACCTTTGGCGAGTAGCCCTGCAATCAAGGCAGTTGCCATATTGCCACCGCCGATAAATGCAATAGAAACAGAAGTTTGCTTGGTCATGGTACGTCCTTTTATGGGTTATTATTTGATAAAATGTTAAACAAACAAGTTTATCATAGCTAGATGGGGATTGGATGACAAATTTGCCAGTCTATCTACCCCTATTTTTGCCCTTATTTTTTCAAATCTTGCTAAAGCTGATGGAGTATTGCTGTTAAAATTTGCTTTTGTTCACTGTTTAATGACTGGCTATCTGCAAGCCATACGATTTGCTTATCTAACAGTGAATAAGGTAATAACAATGCCAAAGGTCGATGCTGTGTATCATTAATAATTCGAGCCAAATCACGCTCCCAACTGGGAATATCAAGGCGTTGGCAGATTTTTTTAAAGGGTTCATGGTAATCATGCCCCAAACGTTGCAATTTTTCATTTGCCATTAGTGGACGCAAATAGCCAATAGTTGGGGGAATGATTATCGACTCTAAATTTTTGCTATCACTTTGATAATATTCAGTATTCATCCGATACAATCGTTGGCGATAACGCCGAATTTCAAACATTTGCCATACTAAAATCGTTTGTTGATTGGGGTCGTCATTCCCTATCAATTGCTCAATCTGTTCAACCAACTGCCGATGAGGGGCGAACTTTTCATCTCCTTTTACCCAACTGTGTAATACCGCAAACCGCCTTGGTTGGCTTAATGTTTTAAGTTTACCAATGTCCAACTGCTGTTGATAGGGTGTCGAAATTTGTGCCAATTCACAGGTTTGTAAATCTTGCTGAACCTGCTCATCAAGGATGATTTTGGCTTCCGCAAGGTTGGTTTGGGTGCGATGAATATTGTCGATGAGGTTGCCAAAGCGTTGATTAAGCAACGGAAAAATCTGCTCTCGCAAAAAGGCTCGCTGATTGGCATCACCCACATTGGTGGGGTCATTGACATAGGGCAGTTGGTGGGCGGTGACAAATGCACTGATTTGCTCTCGTGTCACGCCCAATAACGGTCGCCACAGCCATAATGGTTTGCCAAATTCATGCTGTTCGCCCCACTCGCTGATACCGACAAGCCCTGTCAAGCCTGTGCCTTTACAAAGGTTCATCAGCAAGGTTTCGGCTTGGTCATTGGCATGATGGGCGGTGGCGATAATCGCCCCTGTCGGCACTAGACTGGCAATCGCTTGATAACGTGCGGTGCGAGCTTGGGCTTCGCTGATATTGGCTTTGAAAGTGGATTGTTGCCATGATAAACAGTGACTTTGGTAAGGGATTTGGTGTGTTTGACAAAAATCTTCAACCAATTGTTGCCAAGCATCACTGGGGGACTGAATTTTATGGTTAATGTGAATGACGTGAATCGGCAAGCCGAGTTGATGACAGGCAAATAGCAATGCCATCGAATCTCGCCCGCCACTACAAGCGATATAAATTGGGGCGTTTAAAGGAATATAGCGAGCATGGCTATTTTGAATCGCTAAGGTAATGGCACGCATAGGCATTTAAAGTCATTAGGCTGACAATTTCACCGTTGAATCAAACGCCATAAACTTATCATAACGGCGTTGCAACCGTTCGGCATCGTCCATCGCCATCAATTCTTGCAATTGATTTGCCAAGGTCGCTTTGAGATTATCCATCACGATTTGGCTATTGGTATGAGCCCCATTTTCGCCCTCGCCCACCACCGCATCAATCAGCCCTAACGACTTGAGATTCTCCGCCGACAACTTCAAGGCTTCACTGGCTTGAGGGGCTTTTTCGGCAGTTTTCCATAAAATCGAGGCACAGCCCTCTGGTGAAATCACCGAATAAATGCTGTTTTCTAGCATATTGACTTTATCCGCCACGCCAATCGCCAACGCTCCACCCGAGCCACCCTCACCGATAACGGTGGCGATAATTGGCACGTTGAGGGATGAAAACACCGCCAAACTTTCGGCAATCGCTTGAGCCTGTCCACGTTCTTCCGCCCCTACCCCCGGATACGCCCCTTGGGTGTCGATAAAGGTCAATACAGGTAGCTTAAAGCGTTCTGCCATTTTGACCAGACGAATGACTTTGCGATAGCCTTCTGGATTTGCCATGCCAAAATTATGCTCGATACGCTCACGAGTGCTACGCCCACGGTGTTGCCCAATCAGCATGACAGGTTTATCACAAAATTTGGCAATCCCACCCAAAATGGCTTTATCATCGGCAAATGCTCGGTCGCCTTGCAAAATATCAAATTCGCTAAATAAATGATTGGCATAATCCATAAACAATGGACGTTTGGCATGACGTGCTAACTGTACTTTTTCCCAGACATTCATGGTAATTTCCTTATCTATTTTCGTTTCAAATTGGCAATGCTTGTAATTCTAATGTCATGTCCCATTTTTGCCATAACTCAACTTCATTTTGCAAATCAGATAGAATTAATGCACCTTGGTCATTATTTGCATTGACGGTCACTTGCCAATGGGAGTTGTCTTTAGCAAGTAATTGACACAAGGCTTCATCGTGTTTGCTACGGCTATGATGAATCAACACCGCCAAACGTAATAACAGGCTTAAATACACGAGTTTATCACCACCGACCATTTTGACTTCATCATAACCATCGCTTTTGAGTTTACGGCGATGGTACATGACCAGTTGTGCCATGCGAGTTTTGTCCACTTGTGAAAACCCATCAATGTCCGAGTTTTCAAGCAGATAGGCACTGTGGCGATGGTAGCTACTGTGACTGATTGCCAAGCCGATTTCATGCAAATACGCCCCACGGCGTAACAAATCTTGGTCTTCTTCGTCTAGCCCAAGGCGATTTTTCACTTGGTCAAACAGTTGTTGAGCTGTGGCAACCACCCGTTTGGCTTGTTTGACATCCACCGAGTAGCGTGTCATCAAGGCTTGCACACTACGGTCACGCACATCTTCACTGGCAAAGCGTCCCAGCATATCGTACATCACACCTTCACGTAATGCCCCATCCGAATAAGCGATGGTATCAATGCCTAGCACACTCATGGTCGCCAATAGCACCGCCACGCCAGCAGGTAATACTGCCTTGCGAGTGTCTTTGACTTCAGCAAAATCAATATTATCCGTGTGTTTGGCTTTAAGTAGCAGTTTTTGGACATGCTTGACACCTGCAAAGGTAATGCGTTCACCTTCGTCCGCCATCCCCAACTGCACCAAAATCTGATTGACTGCTTTAATCGTACCGCTTGAGCCTGTGACACTATGCCAGCCTGTTTTTTGGTAATTACGGCTAATGCCCAATACCTCTTTACGAGCGGCGGCGATGGCTTTTTCAAAGGCTTTTTCGGTGATATCACCATTTGGGAAATAAGCTTTGGTAAAGGCGACACAGCCCATCTGTAGGCTTTCGGTCAAAAGTGGGTCAAAACCTTTACCAATGATAAATTCAGTCGAACCACCGCCAATATCAATGACCAAGCGTTTATCGGTACTGGCATTGGTATGCGACACGCCCAAATAAATCAGCCGAGCTTCTTCACGCCCTGCGATGACCTCGATGGGTTTGGGTAAAATAGCATTGGCTTTTTGGATAAATTCATTGGCATTTTTGGCTTGGCGTAAGGCATTGGTCGCCACGATACGCAAACGCTGAGGTGACACCGAATCCAATCGCCCCACAAAGCGAGCAAGGCAGTCTAAACCTCGCTGTTGGGCTTCTTGTGACAGGTATTTATTGTCATCCAAGCCTGCCGCTAGCTGAACTTTTTCGGACATGGAGGCTAATTTTCGTACTTCGCCGTGGTCTAGGCGAGCAATGGCAAGATGGAAACTATTTGACCCTAAGTCGATGGCCGCCATCAATTCATTATTAGCAAGTAAGTCAGGCATAATTCACTTTAGTTGGTGGTTATTAGGGGCTATTTTACGCATTTTTGGCAATAAGGGAAAGCCATTTTTCATTAAATACGCATTTTGTCATCCGCCTGCAAACTTTGTATGATTAAAGTTTTTTATCACAATTATCAAAACAATTTACCATTGGTTAAGGTTTTATCCACTTGCATTATGCTATCATACGCCCCATTCATTTACTTACTTAAAGCTACTCATTATTTTCACCTAATAAAGGTTAAGGAAAAATTATGTCTTCAGTTATTCATGCAGGCGATGATACTTTCGGCAAAGCCGTATTAGAATCTGATGTTCCCGTATTGGTCGATTTTTGGGCGACTTGGTGTGGTCCTTGTAAAGCGATTGCCCCTATCCTTGATGAACTATCAACCCAATATGAAGGTAAAGCTCGCATTGTCAAAGTTGATGTTGACCAAAACCCAGCTCTTGCCAGCCAATACGGTATTCGTAGCATTCCAACACTATTTGTCTTCAAAAATGGCGAAAAAGTCGATGCTACTATGGGTATGCAACCAAAAGCCCAATTATCAGCATTAATCGAAAAACATTTGTAATTTAAAAATCAGAAAGTTCAAATCTTAAATAAGGGCGTATTCACTACGCCCCTACTCTAAACTTTGGCATTAACAAGAAAAAGCCCCTGCTTTTACAAAACCAAGGTTAAGGAATACTTAAAAAATAGCGAATTCATCGCTAACCCATTGACAAACCCCCAATGCAAGTCGTATAGTGTTCACACAAAATTACAACCTGTCAACATTGCCACCTCGAAGCAACGCATTGACAAACTTTTCTGTACTAAAATCGCTTAAATACAACGCAAGCTGTTTTCCTGTCTAGCACTCATTTATATGATTTATCCTTATTTATAGACTCACTTTGATAAGTCATTTTGACAAATACGCCCTGTCGTTGTTCATTTACCTTTCCCACATGACCCACTCGCCTTTGATTGCCATGATTTCATCGCCATTTAAGGCTTGTTGATGTTAAGTTAATTCAATTAGTGATTGATGATTTTTCTATGAATTTAACCGAATTAAAACGCAAATCTGTTGGTGAGCTATTGCAAATTTCTGAGCAAATGGGCTTAGAAAATATGGCTCGCAGTCGCAAACAAGACATTATTTTCGCCATTCTCAAAACTCACGCACGTAACGGCGAAGCCATTTTTGGTGATGGTGTGCTTGAGATTTTGCCTGATGGCTTTGGCTTTTTACGCTCATCCGAAGGCTCATACCTTGCAGGCCCAGACGATATCTATGTTAGCCCCAGCCAAATTCGGCGTTTTAATCTTAAAACAGGCGACTCCATCGCTGGGACGATTCGTCCGCCCAAGGATTCTGAACGCTATTTTGCGTTGCTAAAAGTCAACGAAATCAACTTTGACACCCCAGACCGCTCACGCCACAAACTGATTTTTGAAAATCTCACCCCCCTCTTCCCCACCAAACAGCTTAAACTTGAACTGGGCAACGGCACGACCGAGGATTTGACAGGGCGAATTATTGATTTGATGGCCCCGATTGGTAAAGGACAACGCTCGATTATTGTTGCCCCACCCAAAGCAGGTAAAACCGTATTGTTGCAATCTATCGCTCAGTCGATTGTCAAAAATAACCCTGAATGTTATCTAATTGTGCTACTCATTGACGAGCGTCCAGAGGAAGTTACTGAAATGCAACGCACCGTGCGTGGCGAAGTGGTCGCTTCGACCTTTGATGAGCCACCGACTCGCCATGTGCAAGTGGCAGAAATGGTTATCGAAAAAGCCAAACGCCTTGTCGAACACAAACAAGACGTGGTGATTTTGCTGGATTCGATTACTCGTTTGGCTCGTGCCTATAACACGGTGATTCCTTCGTCTGGCAAAGTGTTGACAGGCGGTGTGGATGCCAATGCGTTAGAACGCCCAAAACGCTTTTTTGGGGCAGCTCGTAACATCGAAGAAGGTGGTAGCTTGACCATCATTTCAACCGCCTTGATTGAAACTGGCAGTAAGATGGACGAGGTTATTTACGAAGAATTTAAGGGTACAGGTAACCAAGAAATCACCCTTGACCGCCGTGTCGCCGAAAAACGGGTATTCCCTGCCATCAATATCAAAAAATCTGGCACACGCCGTGAAGAACGTCTGATGGACGAAACGTTATTGCGTAAAGTGTGGATTTTGCGAAAATTATTACACCCAATGGATGAAATTCAAGCCACCGAATTTTTATTGGAAAAACTCAAAGAATCCAAAACCAATGATGAATTCTTTGAACAAATGACTCGTAAAGATAAAGCCTAGCAAAATGTTGATTGTGTTTTATTCTTTGTAGGGGCGTAATGCTTACGCCCTTTATTTGCAATGATTAAATTGGGCGTATTCAATACGCCCCTACAAATCTAGCTTATTTCCAATTTAAGTAAAAAGACAAAATTATCAATGGTTTTCCGTTCGCCCTGAGCTTGTCGAAGGGTAGGAAAACCGTTATGGTTCGACAAGCTCACCACGAACGGTTTTTATCGTTTAAATTTGTCCAGTTACTTACACAATTATAATAGCACCTAGCTTTTTAAGGGTGCGTAAAACACACCTTACACTGATTACCAAAACTGTCAAATCGCCCCACTAAAGGTATCGCATTGGTTGACATCGCCAGATTTCAAGCCACGGCTAAACCATGTCATGCGTTGTTGACTTGTACCATGCGTAAAGCTGTCTGGCATAGCAGTACGACCACTGGCATGAGCCAAACGGTCATCACCAATTTGTTCAGCGGCATTGATGGCTTCTTCGATATCACCTTGCTCTAAGAACTGTACACGCTGTTGATTACGATTTGCCCATACCCCTGCAAAACAGTCGGCTTGAAGCTCTTGACGTACCGATAAATTATTGGCTTGGGCTTCTGTCGCATTACGACTGGCTTCATTAACTTTTTGACTAATACCGAGCAAGGTCTGCACATGATGCCCCACTTCATGGGCAATCACATAGGCTTGGGCAAAATCGCCTGCCTTGCCTTTATTTTGGGCATCGCCAGAGCCGTTTTGGTCGCCATTAATGCCGAGTTTTTGGCTCATTTCTTGGAAAAATGAAGTATCCAAATACACCGTTTGGTCAGCAGGACAATAAAAAGGCCCTGTCGCTGAAGAGGCATTACCACAGCCTGACCGCACCATACCATTAAATAGCACCATTTTAGGGTCACGGTATTGCATGTTATTTTCTTGGAAAATTTGTCGCCAAACAGCTTCGGTATCCGCTAGCACGACTGAGGCAAATTTTTGGTCACGGTTATTTTGGTCGATTTGTTGTTGCCCACCACTACTGCTACCACTGGTAATTGCTGACCCTGTTTGCATGGCGGTCATCGGATTCATCCCAAATACTAGCCATAAAATCAGACCAATAATAATCCCACCAATACCACCGCCGACAACTTTACCACCACTGACGCTCACATTCGAGCTACCTTGTCTATCTTCCCATTTCATCGTGTATACCCTTTATCCTCGAAAACTAAGTTAAACGACTATATTCATCATCATGGCGGTATTTTAACATTTTTGCCGTCAATTATTGTATGGAATCGTATCTTTATCGCAGGGTTTTGCCACTTGTGTAAAAAAAAATGTAAAAAATGCAAAATAAAGATATCTTTTTCTAAAATTAGTCAGTATAATGCGTCAATTTCTGATAGATATTAATAAGTATCATCAGACAATCTAGCGACTCAATTATGCTAAAACTCAATAAAAGTTTATTTATTTTTTAAATAGTTACGTTTTGTTACTACTATTTATGAGATTTATTAACTTTTTTTGTAATTTTGCTATTTTATATTACTGATTTTTACGCTAGAATATCGCCTGTTTCATGTCCCGTGCAGATACTCACCTACCCTAATTCCAACTATGTTTAGTTGAGGTGGTCAAAGTGAATACGGGGTTACTTTCTTATGGAGAACACGTAATGAACGTTAAATTTATCGCTCTATCTAGCCTTGTTGCTGCATCTTTAGCCATGACTGCATGTACTAAAAAAGAAGAAGCACCTGCTGCTACTAATGCTTCTGTTGTTGCTTCTACTGTTGTAGCTGCCTCAGCACCTGCTTCTGCTCCAGTAGCCTCAGCTCCTGCTGCTTCTGCTCCAGCAGTAACTGCTTCTGCAGCTACTGTTAATGCTTCTACTGTTGTTGTTGAAGCCGCTCCTGCTTCTGCTCCAGTTGACGCTGCTCACGCTTCTGCAACTGCTGTTGCTGATGCATCACAAGCTCCTGCTTCTGCTGCAAAATAATTTGGTTTTTAACCAAAATAAAAAAGGAACGTCTTGTACGTTCCTTTTTTATGCATTAAATAAAAATCTGTCGGCCTTAAAGTTTTAAATTCCGTAGATTACGCCAAAAAGACGACTAACCCACGCTACGATTGACATTCAACTTTGGATTATTTTTATAGTGAATTAAATCAGAGGTTAGAGTGCAAAATTTTGGGCATATGCAATACACTCCTATACATCTGTCTTATTCTAGGGCGTGTCCCTAGTTTAAACAACTATCATTGTTGTTTCACTGGTGTGGCTGGCATAAATTGCGGTTGGTTGGTGTTTGTACCACGGGCTTGATGGTCATTTTTTAGGGATTTGGCGACTTCGGGTGGCATATAGTTTTCATCATGCTTTGCCAACACTTCTTTGGCGACAAAGGTGTTACCTTCTAGTTCACCTGTGGCAACCACGCCTGAGCCTTCGGCAAATAGGTCTGGTAAAATACCTTGGTAGCTGACAGGTACGGTAGATTTGAAGTCGGTGATTTGGAAGTTGACTTTGAGTGGGTCAGCGGTATCTCGTTTAACACTACCACGCACTACCATGCCCCCTGCCCGAATGCGAGTTTCTTGTGGGGCTTTGCCTTGGCTGATGGCGGTTGGGTCAAAATAATAGTCGGTCTGTTGACCAATGGCATAAATCACCAATGCAACGGCAATGATTGCTCCAACTAAGGTCGCCATGACCCACATGAGTTTTTTTTGTCGCACTGCGTTCATTGCCATCATTTTCCCCATTTTTTCGCTAAGTAGTTGATTGATTATAACATTGTTATGCCAAACTCATCAATTAATGGCGTTTTTGGCGTTGGGTATGGCGTGCTTGTTGGGTATTGATATCACGATACATGGCATTGCGTTGGCTACGGCTGTATAGGATTAAGCCGATGATACAGGCAAATGTCAAAGCATAACTTGCCCAAACATACGCACCGTGTCCGCCCATGGCAATAAAATCATTGAAATTGGAGAAATAAGGAGTCATTGCTTTAAACCTTTAGAATTGGGAAAACGAACCCCATATTTGGATATTGAACAATTTTTTCGTCCACTGTCATTAGGGTTAAATTTTCGATATTTGCTTGAGCCATTAGGATTCGATCAAAAGGGTCTTTATGTATCGTTGGCATATCAGCAACTATTGCCAACTGAGCTTTGGGCTATTTTGCATTGCCCAAATCAAAATGTGCGTGTCTAATAAATAGTTCATTCGTCAAAATCCATCACTTCAATATCATCAAAATTATCAGGAACTTTGATGTTGGGTAATGCACCCAACCGATAATCAGCGGATGAGTGTTGAGTTTTATCTATTTTTTGGCTAAAGGGCAAGGTCTTTTCAGTGGCAATTTTCATCAAAAATAATTGCACGGCATCGTGAATTGATAGCCCCATGTTTGACAACACCTGATTGGCTTGGCGTTCAATATCATCATGGACTTGTAAATATACAGCAGTCATTTCTGTCCTCTTATGTACGTTGATTTAGACGGCGGATTTCATCAATTACCCATTGTTTATTACTTTCTCGTTGCAAAATCAAGGTGTTGGTGCGGTACAACGCCAATGCCCCTACCAAAAAATAACATCCCAACATCATAATCAATAACGGAATCCACATATCGGCTGGCATTTTTGGGCGTTCGGTGACGGTAAAAGTCGAGCCTTGGTGCAAGGTATTCCACCAATTGACCGAGTATTTGATAATCGGCAAATTAACTGCCCCCACGATGGATAAAATTGCTGCTGCCTTGCCTCGACTGGCAGTGTGTTCAAAGGCGACAAACAACGCCATCACCCCTGCATACAAAAACGCCAAAATTAGCATCGAAGTCAAACGAGCATCCCAAACCCAGTATGTTCCCCATGTGGGTTTTGCCCAAATCGAGCCTGTCAATAGGCTGAGTACGCACAAGATAAAGCCAATCGGTGCGATGGCTTGGGCGACTAGATTAGCGGTTTTGACTTTCCATACGAGGTAAATCACGCCTAAAATCGCCATACCGAGATAAATTGACATGGCAAGGCTAGCCGTTGGCACGTGGATAAAGATAATGCGGTAGCTATTGCCTTGTAGGTAGTCTGGCGGTGCAAAGCCGAGCCCCCAAATCGTACCAATGGAGAGCAAAATAAAGGCGATGGCAGACAGGTATTTGACCCAAGGGGCAAAGATACGGTAAAACTCTTTTGTGCCGACCGTTTTGAGAAAGCCTTGCCAAAGTCGAGCGAAAAAGCCTTGTTTTGGAATCGAGGTGGTTTCTGCCATTGTTGGGTTGCCTTTGTGGAATGGGGTTTGGATTAGGGATTTAAGGTGTCTATTTTACTGGTTTTTTGGGGTAAAGACAAAAATTCTTGTAAATTCAAATGAGCAAAAGGTATTAGGCAGTGGTAATAAAAAACCCACCGCATTGACGGTGGGTTTTGATGCTAAAAACAATTAAATGGATGGCTTATAGTATGATGTGGGTAATGGTTTCAGAAATATATAATGTCGCACCATTAGTAGCCGTATATAAGTCAAATCCTTCTCGAACCAATGCTTTAGTTGCATCGTTAGCTGATAACACAGCTTCATCAGCTTTGGTAAATCCTGTCGCTGTCACGGTATCTGAGGCATCACCAAGAATATCCAATGTTTTACCTGTACTATTGATATTCAATACATCAGCAGCGGTAATCGTTAGACTTTCAGTAGTACCATTCTTCATACTTAGGACTTCAAAGTCTTTTGCAATTGTACCTGTTAGGTTAATATTACTATTGACTTTGATTGTACCGTCTGGTTCTTGGTAAGGTGTACCTACTAACACCAAGGTGTCATAACCCTCATCACCATCAACGACTGTATCAGCTGGGTCATAAACAATATCATCATTACCTGCATCACCATATAATTTATCAGCACCTGCTTCACCAATAATGGTATCATCACCAGCACCACCACGTAGCTCATCACCTGATAGTGATGTGCCAATGATATAATCGTGATCTTTTGTACCTCCAAATACACGTGCTGTTAATCCCTTTGTATAGTCATTAAAATTGATAACAACGGTATCTTTAATGGTGTCACCATCATTATCAGTATAACTATAATTATAAACAACTTGGTCTGGCTTATTTATATCTACTTGTTTTGAGATATCAGAAGCACCGTGGAACTCATAGCTACCATCTGTTTTACCAATAAATGTACCATACTTAGACTTAAATGTGTACGTATTAGCATTGGTATCACTATCTGCAACATCTGCTGACCAAATGACTTTTTGAGCCGTTAAGTCTAGTAATGAGGTATCTTTCACCACGTCACCACCTCTTTTGAACTCAGTGGCATTGGTTAGGTCATTACTTGCATCTGGATTTGGATCTAGCGGAATCAAGGTTGCTGATAGCTTAAATCCATTAGTAGAATTTTCATTGGAATTAATAATTACTACTTTACCAGATGCAACGTCTTCACGTGTGATACCATCTAGTTGCGTATGAATCATTGTTGCAACCTTAGTGTTATAGACTCTATAACCCCCAGTATAGTCATCTACGTTGTAATTAGCCTCCATTTTTTTGAGAAGATCAAAATTATCAATACTCTCATTAAGTATGCCACTACCAGTGGTTTTTTCTGGCTTATTCAACAATAACTGATAGCGTTTACCATCAATTAGTAAGGTTGACTCCTGTGGTTTAAATACGACGAAGTCATCCGCTGTGTAGCCATACTGGAAACTCGTGGGCAAATCTTTAGGGGTGGTACTTGAATCACGATTAGGCGTTTCAATATGCCGCAAATCAAAAATCGTTTGTACAGTTGCAATATCTGTATTAACTTGAACCTTAAAGTCAACGTGCATATCAATAGTTTCTAGACCTTTCTCAACGTAAATACCCTTGTTATCATGGGTGAAAGTCCCTAAGCTAAATGGAATACTTAGCCCCTCTATCGGCTTATCAATCATGGTGTCATCTTCAAAGATACTGTATGAAGCACGTGGCTGACCAGTTCCACCTGGATTACCCCATTCAACCTTCTCATAATAAGGATCTCGAGGATCGTCTAAGTTTGATTTAACAAAGTTAGCAGCATCGGTTGTCGAGCTAGTCTGTGGATCAGTGAAACCAGTTGAAATACTGACAAGTTTCACATTATCGACAGGTACATCAATAACGTGGGTACTAACACCAGAGATTGGCATGTCATCTTCGACTACAGTAACAACTTTATTTTCACGGGCAAGCTCAGTATTCCCCTGCTTCACTACGATACCAAAATTAATGGGGAAATTATCCTCAATATCTTTGCCGGGATGGTCAATTGGTGCATGAAGTGTTGTGGTATAAGCATATGAAATACCTGTTGCTGTGGTTGATTTCGCACCCACTTGAACGGTTAACACCAGTTCACCATTAGGTATCCTACCTTCCCATGTCGTGTTATTATTGCTAGGCGTCCATGATACAGGTTGCTTACCACTTGTAACAACAGTAGTTGGTGCAGTCAACTCAAGCGTTACATCAAGTTGAGGGTCAATGTTTTTCACACGGATTGAACCTGATTCAATCGTTTTATTTGTCGAGTCAATACCTACAGGATTATCATCCTTATTACCACCATCTAGGCCTTCTTCAGATACATGAGCTGGTGGATCTAACTCAATGATAGGCGTATCTTTTGATGGATTAGTTGGGGTATCTGGTGTCGGTGTGACACCATCCGTTGTACCATTATCATAAATCGTGGTAGTAACGGACTGTTTAGCCGTATTCGTAGTTCTAACATCTGTGTTATTCACTGTGGCTGATACGAGGTCAACTCTGTAAGTTTCAGCACCTTCGTACATACCATCATTCACAATCGGTGTTTCTACTTGGATTGTTGAACCAACTGGCATATTAACGGTATAGTTACCGGAGGCATCTGGACTCACTGTAACTGGTGTACGAGTGCCTGCTACATCAACAGTATATACTGTAATCGCTGGTTGTAAATCCGCATTTTCAGTGGTTAAGCCAGTCGCTGTTTCACCTGTCAATACCTTGAAGGTAACACTGATAGGGTCAGTGGTGGTTTTGCCATTGTCAATAGCGATGGTGTAGGTTGGGACAGTTTTACCATCTGCTGTTGTGCCATTTTCGTTGGTATTAGTAGTCCCTGTGATAGAAACGGAAGGTTTATCGCCATCAGTGGTACTACCGTCACTTGGATTGGCATTATCTTCATCAAAGATTGTACCTTCTGCTTTTTGTTTTGCAGGGTCAATGCTGGCATTGCTAGGCGTTTGCAATCCAAGTTCTAACTTTTCACTGACTTCATAAATATTATCATTAACAATGGTGAAGTCAATGGTAATGGTTTTACTTGGGTCAGTGTTGGCTGGAATGGTAAGTTCTTTGCCATTCGTTAGGAAGTCAGTAATATTGTCTTTGCCTTCAATAATAGTTTGAGTACCATCAATGTTGGTAATGACAATTTTACTAAAGTCATCAGCACTAACTTTGGTTTCAGTTGTTGGTTTTACGGTCACTTTAGTATCAAAGTTGCTTTGGTTATTTTGTGCAACTGTGTAAATAAGTGTGTTATCGCTACTACCCTCTACTGCTTTATTGTCAGTTGGTGCGGTAATACTAACAACTGGTTTATCACCGTCCGTTGGGTCACTCGGATCATTAGGATTGTTTGGATTATCACCAAGATTATCTGATTGATCTTCGTCAAGAATTTTTCCTGTTGCTGTAGTAGTGCCTTGGGCTGCATTAGTTGTGCCACTGATATTCAAAGACAATGATTCAGATTTTTCATAAATCGTATCATCTTTTGGTACGATAGTGAAAGTCGGCATACTGGCGTCCGTTGCACTTGCAGGAACAGTAACTTTATAACCTGCTTGTAATTCTGCCAATGTTACGGGATGCTCAACACCTGCACTGTCAGTATACTTAATGCTTGCTATATCATCAGCTTCAACTTCATTTAGCACCAATTTAACAATGGTCGTGATATCTGAAATAGTATCGCCATCACGTGAAACCTTAAAGATTAGATTGTCACCGGCTTTACCTTCAACCGCAGTGTCATCAATAGCACTAATATTAAGAACTGGTCTATCTTTACCAAAATTTGGATCATTTGGGTTAAGAGGGGTTATGCCATCTGTTGTACCATCATCATAAATGGTGGCAGTCGCAACTGGATTGACTGTGCCTAATGTGATGTTACCAGTCGTTGCACTAACAATCTCAATTTGATATGCCTCTGGACCTTCAAACGCACTATTATCTAACACTGGTACTTTAATAGTGACGCTAGTCTGATTTGGTAGAATAGTAACTGTACCTGTGTAAGTACCATCAGCTTGTTTGGTTACAGTAACAGGTGTACCATCAGCTAAGGTAATGGCTGTCGGATTAAAGTCATCAACCGCACCGTCTGTTCCAGCAATTGCTTTAAATACATCCGTGCCTTGCGTGATTTTGAATGTCACTTCAGTTGGTGTAGTACTGGTTACACCGTTGCTAATTGAGAAGGTATGTGTCAATGTCGCTGGTTGACCATCTGTACCCACTTCATTGGTGGTTTTATTGCCGTCAAGAGTAACGACAGGCTGGTCACCTTTGGTATCAAGGGGTGGGTTGGTTGGGCTAATTGGCTGAGTTGGGTCTTTCGGCACTGGGTCTTTGGGTGGATTGGTTGGGCTTTCTGGTTGACTTGGATTGGTCAACGCAGGTTCATCATAAATCACACCATTGGCATTACCAATGCCGATGTCTGCATTTTGTACATTACTGAGTTTGACAGTAATGGCTTCACTGGTTTCTGGTAAGTTGTCATCTTTAGCAATCACAGTGATGACCGGTTTGCTGTCACCTGTTAGGCTAACAGGTACGCCTGCACCAAAGAAGTCAGCTACTGATACTTCTTGACCGTTAACCAAGACTTTTTCTACGTCTTCTGCTTTTACAACGCTCGCTGGGTCAACACTCACATTGGCAGTCACGGTCACACCCGGTTCAATTGGGGCAACACTACCAACGGTAAAGGTCATTTGTCCGTCTTTGTCGGTCGCAGGATTGGTGCTTCCTTCAATCGCAACAGGGTCTGTGGCTGTGATGTTAATCACAGGTTTATCACCTGTTGTATCAGTCGGTGGGTTGTTTGGTCCAATCGGTTGACTTGGGTCAGTTGGTACTGGCTCTTTAGGTGGATTGTTTGGACCTTCTGGTTGTGTTGGGTCAGTCAACGCAGGTTCGTCATATACCACTGCTTTAGCACTGTCTGTACCTAAGGTTACTTTACTGACAGGGTTAGTTGGGTTGGTAATGACCAACAACATGTCTTCTTTGCCTTCAAAACTACCCTCATCTTTAACGTTAAAGGTGATGGTTGGACCGTCAGTTTGACCCGGTGGAATTGTGACATCCACGCCTTTAGTAAAGAAGTCTGCCAAAGAAACGGTTACAGTGCTACCGTCTTTATTGGTGATGGTAACGGTATCAAAGTCGTTAGCATCTACAGGCTTGGTAAGCCCTGTTGTACTTGGTTGTACATGTACGGTAGTGATACCACTGACAGGCTCATCTTGACTTACCACAAAGCTGAGGGTGTTGTCTTTACCTTCAATCGCTGTATCGTCAGTCGCTTTGATTGATAC
>NZ_JBLYZJ010000011.1:0-73238 GCF_048551375.1 Moraxella sp. TY6
GAAGAATGACACCCAACATAAACCATTCAAATTGTTGGGTATCGCAAGCTCTACCCAACCTACGATTTGGTTAAATGGGTAAGTCCTAAACAAGTCAAACGTTTTGATTTTCTTGAAAAATCGTTCCTTGTAGCCAAATATTGGCTTGAATATAGTCACCGACAACAATGTCTTCTGGAATGGCGGTACTGTTGACAGCCATCCGTACGACCACAGGATTATCAAGGCTTTCACGTAAAATCACCACGTCCAATAGCACAAATTCTATCCCATTAAAGGTGGTGGTTTGTTTACCCAATACTTCGCCTTGACACCACGCTTCGTCTTGCTGACCGATGGTGTCGCCAAATAAATAGGCACACATATGCCCCACATTGATTTCGATGGGTTCAAGTGGTAGGTCTTCAGCGTTGGGTTGCCATTGGGCGATTTGGGCTTGCAGGTCGGCTGGGGCGACATTGTTGTTTTTCATCAAGATGTCATTAAAGGCTCGGTGATAGCGGATGGCTTCTGGCTCGGTGACGACAATGACTTCTGAGGTATTGCTAAGGTTGACGCTGTAGGCAAAGGCACTTAGATTGATGCGATAGCGTTTATTTTTTTCGTAGTGAGGGGCATTGACGGCATAATATTGGTCAAAGGCGTACAAAATCGTACCATCGTCATTTTTGAGGCGTAAAATGGCTTCAACTTGGTCATGGCATTGGTAGATGCCTTCAATGGTTGCCCATTGTCCGTAGGGACTATTGACGCAAGGAAAGGCGTTGATAAAGCGTTCTGGTTTACCATTGTCACCCAATTTGACAATTTGGTTGAGGTGAATGGGTTGGTTGCCAGACAATAATAGGTGTTCGCTTGGGCTGTCAGCTAGCGGTTTGGGTAGGGTCGCTGTGTCAATGTGACTTTGTAGCCAGTTGGGGACATCGTTGGCAATGTCTTGGGTAAAGCATGACCAGTGGTCAGCGTGTCCAACAGCTTGTTCGCAGTTGAGCGAAATGCAGTCAGGGGCATTGCTTGCTTGGGTGGTTAAGGTCATGGTTACCTCCTGTTTAAATGTTGCTTTATTTATGGGGGCGGTGTTTTATTTTTCACCTGTTTTTTGCTGAATTATGTGTATTTAAAGTTATTTTTAGCAAAAATGCAAAGAAACTGGGGTGGTTTTTTGGCAAAAATGTGTCAGACTATTAGTTTATCGTTTTTATTAACAAAGTGGAATGTGCGATGTTTCGACCATTAGCCTTGTTCGTGGGGTTGCGTTATACCCGTGCCGAACGTAGTAACCGTTTTATTTCTTTTATTTCCTTGATTTCGATGATTGGGCTAACCCTTGGTGTGGCGGTGCTGATTACCGTGTTATCAGTGATGAATGGGTTTGATAGAGAGCTGAAAAACCGCATTTTGGGCATGGTGCCTCAAGCGACTGTCACCGCCAATGAAATTATTCCCAATTGGCAAACGCTGTCCCAAGATATTAGCAAAAATCCCAAAGTCGAGGCGGTTGCCCCTTTTATCCAATTACAAGGGATGTTGACGGCAAATGGGCAAGTGGCTGGCATTATGGTGACAGGCATTGAGCCGAATTATGAGAAAAAAGTGTCGATTATTCATCAACATATGGATGCAGGTAGTGTTGATAGTCTGACCGCAGGGACTTTTAATATTGTTATTGGGAAAAATTTATCGGATTCTTTGGGCGTGACGGTGGGTGATAAAGTCACTTTGGTGCTACCAGAGGCTTCGCCTTCGCCTGCTGGGGTAATTCCACGCTTTAAGCGGTTTACCGTGTCTGGGGTGTACGATATCAGCCCAGAGGTCAATAATGTGATGGCATTTATTCCGATGAGTGATGCAGGTAAATTGCTACGTTTGCCAGATGGGGCTCAAGGGATTCGCATGAAACTCAAAGACTTGTTTTCTGCCCCACAAGTGGCTCAGGAGTCGGCACGGCTTCAGCCAAAATTATTGATACCAAATGATTGGACGAGTACGCATGGTAATCTATTTGGGGCGATTCAGATGGAAAAAGCCATGGTTGGGTTATTGCTATTTTTGATTATTTTAGTGGCTGCCTTTAATATCGTGTCGTCATTGGTGATGCTGGTAACGGATAAAAAAGCAGATATCGCTATCCTCAAGACCTTTGGGGCATCGCCTAAGCTGATTACCCAAATCTTTATGGTGCAAGGTCTGTTTATTGGGGTAATTGGCACGTTGGCAGGCACGGTGCTAGGTGTGGTGATGGCGTTGTCCGTCAGTCAAGTGGTCGGCTGGGTGAATAAAGCCTTTGGCTTACATTTGTTTGATGCGTATTTTGTCAATTATTTGCCGTCACAGCTTGAGTGGCAAGACGTGGTGATTATCGTGGGAGCGTCATTGGTGATTAGCTTTTTGGCAACGATTTATCCTGCGAAACGAGCCGCCAATATCCAACCTGCTCAAACATTACGTTATGAATAACCGTTAATTTTTAATAAGAAGCAATGATGAAAGAAATTTTAAAAGCCAAAAATATTACCAAAGTCTATCAAGATGGCAAAACCACCACCACGGTGCTAAATGGGCTGGATATCAGTGTCAATCAAGGCGAGCGTATTGCCATCGTGGGAACGAGTGGCTCTGGCAAAAGTACCTTATTGCATATTTTGGGCGGGCTGGATGTGCCGACCTTAGGTGAAGTGTGGCTTCATGGGCAACTGCTAAATAGTTTAAACGAAACCCAACGAGGCAATCTGCGAAATCAACATTTGGGGTTTATTTATCAATTTCACCATTTGTTGGCAGAATTTACCGCTATCGAAAACGTGGCAATGCCATTGCTAATGCGAAACGAAGTCCCCATCAGTGAGGCACATGACCAAGCGGTTGATTTGCTGAAAAAAGTCGGTTTGTCACACCGTTTGACTCATCGCCCCGGAGAATTATCGGGTGGTGAGCGTCAGCGTGTGGCGATTGCACGAGCGTTGGTGACTAAGCCGTCATTGATTCTGGCAGATGAGCCGACAGGTAATTTGGATTTTGCCAATGCCAATGCGGTGTTTGAAATTTTATCTGAGCTTCAATCAGATTTTAATACTGCTTTATTGATGGTGACACATGACCGCCAATTGGCTCAAATGGCGGATAAGCAGATGGCATTACAAAATGGCAATTGGGTGACGGTTTAATATTCCCCCAATACCCACCCACTGACAAAGGCAAAATATTCTCGTAACCAAGCGTTATAGCGAGTGGATAAAGGCGTTTCACTGCCAATCGCATAAACCTGCTGATAGCCCTGTTTTTTGGCAATTGCATTGGCTCGCAAGGTGTGAAAATCACTGGTGACAATCGCAATGGGTGCGGATAGGGCGATGCCGTGCTGTGCCAATAGTGGTTGGCTATTTTTTAGATTCAATTCCGTACTGGTGCTTTTATCTTCCAAAACCAGTTGTGATGGTGATAAATAATGGATTTTTATCAAATAATTTTGCATTGCTTGGGCTTCGCTATCAGTTTCCCCCACATCCACGCCACCGCTTAAAATCACAGGGGCGGTGGGGTTTGCTTTGGCGATAGGGACGCTTGCGTCCAAGCGTTTGGCTAGGGTGGGTGTGGGCTGTCCATCTCTTGAGCCTGACCCCAACACAATAATGGCGTTTACTGCAGGGATATGTTCAGTGTTTAACAAATGCGTTCGCAGATACCCCACAAACACCACCAAACTAATCAGCCATCCGACAAAACCAAGCATGCCGAATCGCCATAGCTGTTTTAGTTTGGGATGGCGTTGCAAAAATTGTTGTAGCGACTGCCATTGTAAGGTATGCCAAAGCATTGCCAAACCAATCAATAACGGTAAAATTGTCCCCACATTGACTTTTCTCATTGCCAATAACACCACGCTATCAATCAGCAAAATCCCTGCAATCAGCAACAGCATACCCTTAAAAATCCGCATAAACTCATGTTCCTAATAATTAATGATTGCCTAATGATAAGCGATTGGCTAAAATTTTGTGTGAAAAAATAATGGATTTATCACAAGGAAGTCAGATGGCATTGTGGCTATGGGTTTTGGCAAGTTTGTTGGGATTTTTAGCCGTTATGCCATTGGTAAGCCATGCCCCAACATTCGCCCAATTACCTACCGACCCTATGCTATGGCAAACGTTGAGTGGGGGCAGTGGTGGTATTGCAATAATTGTCACCTTACTTACCTATATTTATCGTCATAAGTTTGTTAAAAACACCTCGCTTATCAATTATCATAGTTTAGCCATATCCCTATTGTATGGCGTGATGACGCTTGCGGTATTGGTCAGCAGTAGTAGCTATGGCTTGGCGGATTATTTTGCCTATCAACAACGTTTGTTAATATCGCCCATCACCGCCACTGCAACAGTGCGTGTGGGGCAAATCAGTGATAGTATTAGTGATAGTATCGTGTTGCCTCAACGCCATGATAACGCACCGCTAACCATTGGCACATTGACCCCTCGCCATGTTTGGCAAGTTCAAGCCTTACACTTTGATAATCCAGATAGCGTTAACCTTGCCGAAGCTGATGGTAATGACGATGAGGAAATGCTTGATTCGGCTGATATGGCAACTACCAAACCCAATACCATACCTTTACCATTAACCGTGTTGGTAACTGCTAATTTAGAAAAGCACCCAGATTGGCAAGCTTTGCTGAATCAGCTTTCCCCTAACCAAACTATAAAAGTCAAACTCGCCCTACGACTGATTACCCAACCACAAAACGCCCCATTACCCAATCATGCCAAACGAGTGAATCTCGGCTTTGATGAGGCGATGTGGCTACGTCAACGAGGGGTGCAAGCCACCGCTGAATTATTGAGCGTTGATAAAAACAGCTTCAAAAATAGCCTAAGCAATTCCACGCAAAATACTGATTTAACACGCACTAGCCAATCTAATTCTACCCTTGCCAACCCATTGACCACTATCAAAACAACAGCAGAGCAGTGGCGGTGGCAATTTCGGCAAAAGTTATTGGCTCATTTAAAGCAAGCGATTGCGAAACAAACCATTGCGGAAAGTTCGAGTCAGTCCGCTCAATTGGTTGCTACCTTGACAGATAGCCATGCGATTTTATTGGGATTATTGACAGGTGATAGGGGGCTGATGACCGCTTCCCTCAAAAATCAATATCAACTAACAGGGATTAGTCATTTGCTAGCAATTTCTGGGCCTCATGTGCTGATGCTTGCCAGTGTGCTGTCGGTGTGGGTGCTGTGGTTGGTGAAACTGGTTTGCCCTCGGCGGTTGCGAGTGATGCCAAGTAGTCTGCTGATGCTGTGGGTCAGTGTGGTGGTGGCGGGTTTTTATGCGATGTTGGTGGGCTTTGAAATCCCTGCCCAACGCACGTTTTGGCTATTATTGGCGGTGACATTGGCGACTCAATGGCTGATGGGGCAACGTCCGTTTCGAGTGTTGGCAGGCGTGGGGCTTGGTATGATGTGGTTTGACCCCACGGCTGTGCTACAGGCAGGGTTTTGGTTGTCATTTGTGGCGGTGGGGTTGTTGATGAAATTTAGCGAAACGTTTAATCAACAGTATCGCACCCTAGTATGGCGGGATAACGACCAAGTTTTTGCTGAAAATTGTCGATTGTTTGTCAGTGCGTTTAGCCATCAACTATGGGCATTGCTAAGTTTGCAGTTATGGCTGTTTGTGTTGATGATGCCGATTGTGCTGTGGTTTTTTGGCAAAGTATCTTTGCTCAGTGTATTGGTCAATTTGGTGGCTGTGCCGTTGTTGGGGCTGATAGTCGTGCCGTTGGATATGTTGGCAGGCGTGTTGTCATGTGTGCCAGTGGTGGGCGGTTGGCTGAGTTCACCGATTTGGACAGCTTTATCCATGCTATTGCAGGCGTTTCATCATGGGCTAGAAGCCTTTATACAAGCAGGATGGGCAAAGCAATGGTATGTGAGTTTGACCCAAGGGCAATTGGTGCTGTGTGGGTTGGCGATTTTGCTGTTAGGGCTAAAAAATGCTGTGCCGAAGCTGTTGGCTGTGCCTTTATTGATGGCGGTGGTGGTGATGCGTGTGGAAATTGTCAAACACACCGCACCGCAACTCATCGTGCTAAACGATAAACAACTGACCATCAGTCTGTTGGTATCACCACAGCAAACATGGCTCATTTTGGCGGATAATTCAACCCATCATGGCGTGGGTAATGATAAACAAAAATTTTATTATAACAAACTTTCTCAAAATCCTTTGGCGAGCCAATCCTCAAATAAGGATTCGACCAATTATTTATTAACCAATCGCATTTATCCGTTATTGGCAAAATATCAAGTCAGTAAACTCACTGGCGTGATTAGCCAAACGCCAAGTGAATCGGTCAATCAGCTAATACAGCAATTGGCATTAGGCGTGCCGATTCAGCAGTATTGGCTGGCAGGGATGAATCCCCTTAAGCCCTTGAAGGATGATAAAGGTAAAGCATGGGCATTTGAACAAATTACCCCCAAAGCCTGTCAACACGGCATGACGTGGCAAAAGGATGGCGTCAGTGTGCAAGCGGTGACAGGGTGGCAATTAGATTTAACTAACGCTGACATTAGCGAAGCGGATAGGCAAGCCACGCAAAGTTGCTTTATCAAAATTACTGCTTCTCATGCTTCAATCGCACAAGATACGCAAATACCTTCTAATTCTGCCCCATTTTCTGCACTTCTAACCGCAGGGCGTAGCCCACTGCCTATGCAAATGCAAATCGCCATGTGTCAGACTTCGCCCAGTGCTTTACTGATTCATGCCAGTGCTACGCCACTTGATACAGCGTGGATTGGGGAAATTCAGCCGAAACAGGCATATTTTCTCACCTCGCCATTTGCTCGTGATCGCTTGAGTGAGTCACAGTTATTCGCATTGGCAAGTCGAGATAAAACCTTGAGTTTTTACCAATCTCATCAAATTGGCGTGGTAGCGTTTGAAATGCGGTGATAAATTGGGGATTGGTGAGCAAGAATAGCGTAACAGCTTGTTAACAGGCGAGTTATTGTAATTTTTTTTGAAAGCCCCTATCATGGCAAATTGATGGTGATTTTTCACATAATTATCAAAATACAATGATTAAGTAAATTAAGGAAACCTCATGTCAGACAACTGGCCACCAGACCCAAACCGTGATAATTCACAAACTCAGCCACAGCCCAACTCTCAGTCACCCAATCCACCTTACATGGGCGAGCAGTATGTAGGGCAACCATATTCAGGGCAAGAGTGGCGATTGCTCGAAAAAACCTTGATGGCAAGCATTGTCGAACAACGCCGTGCCAGACGTTGGAGCATCTTTTTTAAGCTACTGACTTTTGGTTATATCATTTTGGTCGGTGTGTTGATGGCAAAAGGCTGTAGCCCCACCGCCACCAAAAAAGGCATGGCGGATATTGACATGGCAAGCCCTCACCTTGCGGTGATTGATGTCAATGGCGTGATTAGTGCCAAAGACGAAGCCAATAGTGAATCTATCAATGAGGCATTGACCGAAGCCTTTGACAATGAGCAAGCCAAAGCCGTGGCATTACGCATTAATTCTCCGGGTGGCTCGCCTGTACAGTCCGATGAAGTATGGCAAACCATGACCGAACTGCGAAAAGCCCACCCCAATAAAAAACTGTATGCCGTTATTGAGGATATGGGGGCATCTGGGGCGTATTATATCGCTTCAGGGGCGGACGAAATTTGGGTCAATCCATCGAGTTTGGTCGGTTCAATCGGTGTCATCATGCCAAGCTACAACATCGAAGGCTTGATGAATAAATACGGTGTCAAAGACGGCACGATGACCGCAGGTGAGCATAAAGACATCTTGAGCATGAGCCGTGATTTGACCGAGTTTGAACGCACCCACGTGCAAGGCGTGTTGGATAATACGCATAGCCACTTTATCAATGCTGTCAAACAAGGGCGTGGCAACAAACTCAAAGACCCAGAAGGTAATCAGCTATTTTCTGGGTTGTTTTGGAGTGGTGAGCAAGCGATTAACTTGGGATTGGCTGATAAAAAGGGCAGTATTGCCAGTCTTGAAAAACAGCTAAAACTGGATAATGCAGTGGTGTATAACGAAGAAGACCCAATGAAAAAAGTGTTTGGTAAATTTGCTAGCCAAATCGGTCATGGGATGGGTGAAACTTTTTCTAAAAGCTTTGCCAATCAAATGACCAGTGGTGCAAATGCCAATGATAAAGGCATGCAATAAATTGGACTTCTTTGGCGTATTTGAATAAAGCCCAGCCGAAGTTAGAAGCTTTTTTGCGTAACTTCAGTTATTCATAGGATTTACGTAAATGTTGAAGGTATGTTGTGTTTTGCGTAATTCCTAATGAATGTGAGATAAAACCCCTTTATGGTGCAAAATCTTGGTAAAATACCTTATACTTAGGTATATTTTATCAAGAATTAAGGGCAACACCATGCGTATTTTATCCACCCAAGACAGCGGTTTTCAGCAACAACTTAGCGAACTTCTCGCCTTTGAAACCGTCAACGACCCCCAATTACTCGCCACAGTCGATGACATCATCGCCCAAGTCCGCCAAGGCGGTGATGAAGTCGTGCTAAAACTCACCCAACAATTTGACCGCCACCCAGCGACCAGTTTTAGCGAACTCATCATCACTCAAGAGCAACTCAAAACCGCCTTTGACAACCTCACAAGCGAGGTCAAAACCGCCCTAGAGCTATCTGCCGAGCGTGTCCGCACTTTTCACGAGCGACAAGTGCAGACCAGTTGGACATTTACCGACACCCTTGGTAACATGCTTGGGCAACAAGTCACGCCCCTTGATAAAGTCGGTATTTATGTACCGGGGGGATTGGCAAGCTACCCCTCAAGCGTGCTGATGAACGCCATTCCTGCCAAAGTCGCAGGGGTGGGTGAGATTATCATGGTCGTGCCTGCTCCTAATGGCGAACTCAATCCGTTGGTGTTGGCGGCGGCATATTTGGCAGGCGTAGATAGAGTCTTTACCATTGGTGGGGCTCAAGCGGTGGCAGGGCTGGCTTATGGTACGGCAAGCATTCCACAGGTCGATAAAATCACAGGGCCAGGTAACAAATATGTGGCGGCTGCCAAACGTGCAGTATTCGGGCAAGTCGGTATTGATATGATTGCAGGGCCGTCCGAAGTGTTGGTATATGCCGAAGGTTCACCCAATGACAGAGCAGACTGGTTGGCGATGGATTTGCTGTCGCAAGCCGAGCATGACACGGTGGCTCAGGCGATTTTTGTGACGACTAGCGAAACCCAACTTCAAGCGGTGCAAGCCGAGATTGACAAAGCCTTAGCGATTTTGCCAAAAGCCGAGATTGCCAAAACTGCGATTGCTAATCGTGGGGCGTTGATTTTGGTCAAAAACCGTGCCGAGGGCATGGCGGTGATTAACCAAATTGCCCCAGAGCATTTGGAATTATCGGTGGATAATCCTAATGAGCTACTAGGCGACATTCGTCATGCAGGGGCGATTTTTATGGGGCGTTATACCCCAGAGGCGATTGGTGATTATTGTGCGGGTCCAAACCACGTATTGCCAACGTCTGGCACGGCTCGGTTTAGCTCACCGCTTGGGGTTTATGATTTCCAAAAGAAATCGTCATTGATTTATTGTACCCAAGAAGGTAGTCAACAGTTGGCAAAAACGGCGGATATTTTGGCAATGGAAGAAAACCTTGAGGCTCATGCAAGGTCAGCACGCTATCGTTTGCAATAGCACTCACAAAATAACATTGATTTTTTGCATGGATTTGTTAAAGTAGTGCTTTAATTTTGTTTTGAGCGAAAAATCCTTTTCCATTATTGTAAAATCACAGAATAATTCACCTATATGATAGAACTTCTTACCGACCCATCCGCTTGGTTGGGTCTAGCCACCTTAGTGGTACTCGAAATTGTCCTCGGCATTGACAACCTTGTGTTTATTGCCATTTTAGCCAACAAACTTCCCCCTCACCAACGTGCCAAAGCTCGCAATATGGGACTGGGGCTTGCACTGCTCATGCGTCTGATTTTGCTGTCAATGATGTCGTGGCTGATTACCTTGACTGACCCGATTGTGACGATTGGCAGTTTTGGGCTGTCCGTGCGAGATTTGATTTTGATAGTCGGTGGGGTGTTTTTGCTGTTTAAAGCCACCCACGAGCTACATGGACGGCTTGAGGGTAAGCCTGAGCATACTGGCGAAAGCAAGGTACACGCAGGGTTTGTCGCTGTCGTTGCTCAAATTGTTATCCTCGATGCGGTGTTCTCGTTTGATGCCGTGATAACTGCTGTCGGTATGGCAAAACACCTTGAAATTATGATGGCGGCGGTGGTCATTGCGATGGCGGTGATGATTTTGGCGGCCAAATCGTTGACCGAATTTGTTGGTCGTCATCCCACCGTGGTGATTTTATGTCTTAGCTTTTTATTGATGATTGGCTTTAGCTTGATTGTTGAGGGCTTGGGCTTTCATATTCCAAAAGGTTATCTGTATGCAGCGATTGGTTTCTCGATTCTTATTGAGGCGTTTAACCAGTTTGCCATTCGCAATCGCACCAAATACGAAAGTCAAATCCCAATTCGTGACCGTACTGCCGATGCGATTTTGAAATTAATGGGCGGTAAAACCCAGTCACAATCGCAAGAGAGCGGTATCACCCCAGAGAATAATGCCGAAGCTTTTGATTTTGACAGTATGCCATTCGCCCAAGAAGAACGCTATATGATTAGCGGTGTGTTGGCGTTAAATGAACGAGATGTGCAGACCATTATGACCCCTCGTAGCGAGATTTCATGGGTCAATCTGAATAGTAGCCGTGACGAAATGCGTCAACAATTATTGGACACACCGCACAGCTTATTCCCTGTGTGCCGTGATACCATTGATAAAGTGCTGGGCGTGGTGCGTGCCAAAGATTTGCTCGATTTGCTTGATAGCGAAGTCGTGGATATTAACAGTGCCATCAAACCACTGCTTGCCAAACAACAGCCTGTGTTTGTGTCCGAAACCATTGATAACTTAAAGTTATTAAATATGCTAAAAACTGCCAAAGGTAACTTGGCATTGGTGATTGATGAATATGGGCAAGTGGCAGGCTTGGTGACACCACTGGACGTGCTAGAGGCGATTGCAGGTGAGTTCCCAGATGAAGACGAAACGCTTGAGATTGTCAAACATGAGGATTATTGGCTGGTTGAGGGAACGGCAAGTTTGCACCAATTGCGTCTTGAACTTAACGACCCAGATTTCTTGATTGATGCTGACCAGTTTACCATTGGGGGCTATTTGATTTCGCAGTTGTCGGACTTACCACAAGTCAATGATACCTTGAGTATGGAAGGCTATGTGTTTACTATTTTGGAAACGGCAAACTCTCGGATTTTATCGGTTAAAGTCGAACAAGAAACCAATCATACGCCGTTATAATATCAAATGTTATCATTATTGATAAATCTATGATTTTTAAAATAATTTACCTTCGTAAGGTGCGTTCCACGCACCCTTCAAAATCAATATACTCAATAGGTGCGTTAGTTTAATTTATGGCGGTATAGCCCCCTCTTTCGTAAAGAGGGGGTTGGGGGAGATTCAAAATCTTAAACAGAGGGCGTATTCAATACGCCCCTACAAACATTCATTTTAAAGCTGACATTGAATTGCTTATCTGTCAAAAAAACGTTGTAATCCAACTAGCAATAAATCCTGTTTTATCATGGGTTTAGTAATTAAATATGGCTCAAAAATCGGCGCATCACCGCCTGTCATCACGAGGGTAAAGTTGGGGTGTTGTTTGAGCACTTCATTAATCGCCCCAACAATCGACAGTAAAATCCCTCGATGTACGGCATCTTGCGTGGTCGTGCCTGCCTGTATGCTGTCAAACGTGCCTTCGATAATGCTAATTTGCCGAGTGCCTGAAAATAACGCTTCACGTTGCAGATAAATACTGGGAAAAATATAACCACCTAAATGTTTGCCTTTATCAATCAAATCAATGGTCAATGCCGTGCCACAGCCGACCACGCAGAGTTGTTGGTCTTTATCTACCGCCCCTAACATCTGAAGCCAACGGTCGACCCCCAACTGACTGGGGTTGTAATCACTGCTCATCACTGGATGTCTAGCACTGACTTGGGCAAACTCAAAGGGTGTGTTGAGCCGTGTCAAACTTTCCGCCACTTGATGATTGACCGCTTGCCCCAATACCGAGGACACGCCGATAAAGTCAGGGTTTAGCCGTTCAAAGCGAAAGGTCAAGCCTTTAAGCAGTTCGGCAGGGGCTTGTAGGTGTTGTTCTGCGGACTGGTCGAGTACCGTGCCTGTGTTATCGGTGAGCCAATATTTTAAGCGAGTATTTCCCAAATCTAGCCATAATTTTGTCATGTGTTTTCCTAAACAATCTAAAGCACCTGTATCGTGCCTGTCCAGATAGGCATTATTGTGCCGTCATCTTGTAAAATTTGCAAACTACCATTGCTATCAATGCCGTGAGCCGTACCGATAATGGGGGCTTTGTCGGTCATGGGTAAGTTGATTTGGAGTTTTTTACCTGTTAAAACATCGGCTTTAGCAAAATCTTGGATAAACTGAGTGACGTTACTCGGCTCGCTAAAACCATTGAATTGGGTGATGGCATGGCAAATCGCTTGTTCAATTGGGGTATAAAAATCATGGATTGCTAAGGGTTCTGCCACAAAGTCCTGTACGCCAATCGCTTGATAATTCAGTCCTTCTTGGGTGGTAGCGGTCAAAGTCGGTGGATGGCTAATATTCACCCCAATGCCTACCACCACGCCCAGCATTTTGCCTTGTACGCTGACTGGCTCAATCAAAATCCCTGCGAGTTTTTGAAATTGCGGTTGTGAGTTATTTTGTTGGTAAAACCCCACATCATTGACCCATTTTACCCCAATTTTTGGTAGGTTTTGTTGTTCTTGGGTTTGGTTAAGTTGCTCAATCACTGGCATTTTAGCAAGTTGATAGCCCACACATAGCGATAACCTACCATCTAGGCTTTTATCTAAAAAAACAGCGTTTGAATCATCGTAGGGTGTGTTATCCGTACCATTTAACATGGTCGCAGATTGGTCGGTAGAACTCACCCTACGATTCGGTATATATAGCGAAAGATATACATTTCCCAAAGGCGATTGCCAACTACGACCGTGTTGACCTCGTCCACCAGTTTGGGTGTCTGCGGTGAGGCGATGGGGGCGAGTGTAGTGGGGGCGTTGGTGGGAGAGCGGAGATTGCTCTTGATAGCTTAGGGCTATCCAGTCTATCAGTTGGCTGTTGGTCGAGTGGGTGCTAGCGAGGTGGGTATGGGGAAGTTGAGGTAAAGTTAACTCGGTTTTACAAACTTTCATGGTGCGATTTGCCTAAATCCTTGGGTAACTTGCTATAATAGCCAACGGTTTTATCCAGTTCAACGGTGTTTTGGCAAATTGTTATCGTCATTCCTGCGGATGCAGGAATCCAGTGTCTTTTGTGTTAATCCGAATGTTGAAAGCATGGCATAAAATAAGGGTCTAATCTCAATGTACCATCATGGTACAAAAATAGTGAGCAAATCATGTTAATGTACGTTTGGTTTTTATTGGCAGGGGCATTTGCAGGCACGTGTGCTGGCTTGTTTGGCGTGGGCGGTGGCTTGATTATCGTGCCTGTGTTGATGGCGATTTTCTCGGCGTATGGCTATTCGCCAGAGGTCATCACCCATCTTGCGGTTGGGACATCACTTGCCACCATCATTATCACCTCCATCAGCTCGATACAATCGCACCACAAGCGTGGTGGCGTGCGTTGGGATGTATGGAAAAATATGTCGATTGGCTTGGTTATCGGTAGTCTGTTCGGGGCGTATGTGGCAGATATGCTTAAAGGACAAGTGTTGGCGTTTTTGATTGCAGGCATGGCGTTGTTTATGGGTGTGCAAATGCTGAGGGCAAAAAAATCCGATGCTCCCACGCAAGGTCAGTTACCATCTGCTTATGTGCAAGGCGGTGTCGGTGGCTTGATTGGTTTGGCTTCGGCAGTGTTTGGCATTGGTGGGGGTAGCTTTACTGTGCCGTTTTTAAGCCGTTTTGGGCTAGAGATGAAGCAAGCAGTCGGCACGTCATCAGCCTGTGGCTTGCCAATTGCGGCAGCTGGGGCGTTGGGTTTTATGTTTTTTGGGCGTGATGTACAGGGCTTGCCGTCTGAGGCGGTGGGATTTGTGCATGTATCAGCGTTTATTTGTATTTCGGTGATGAGTTATATTTTTGCTAAGTTTGGGGCAAAGTTAGCTCATCAGTTGCCAGCCAGTACGCTAAAAAGGGCGTTTGGGGGATTGTTGCTGATTGTTGGTACAAAAATGATGTTAGGGGCGTTGGGCGTGAGTTTATTTTAGAAATCTATTATTTTTATGAACCGTCAATCAATATCTGTTAAAATAATTAGCAAAACTTGTATGGAGTAACAAATGGCTTTAACAACATTTTCTACACCAGTATCTGAGAGCAGTAATCAAGATTTTGCAACAAAAGCAGTTAAAGTTGATGATTATGTATTATTAGTTGATAAAGAACGCCTAAAAAAAGCATTGGACTCAGGTTTCGTTGATTTACCAAAAGAAGTAAGCGGTTCACAGCAAATTCACGAATTTTTATTGGCTAAAGGTAAGCAACTCAATGTCATTTGATGTGTCTTTTTCGGTAAAATTTCTCAAAGAATATCCTAATTTTCCAAATGAGCAACAACAAGCCATTAGCAATTTTGTAGATACTTTTTTGCAGTTTGGTTTAGATTTTAGCAAGTATAAAGGGAAGATTGCCCCATCTTATCGAATGCAAGACAAATTAAGTGATAACTATGATTTTGTTTTTAAAAACAAATTATGGCATTATCATTTAGGCTTGCCACGTTATGTTGCCAGTAATTACGGTACTTATCATACTTCAGATATGATTTTACACTTTCAAAACCTATCAGCTACAACCATTAAAATTGTTGATGTCACTAGCCATTATAAAGTGACAGGTGAGTTTTGGTTACCAACTGACGATTATCTAGATTAAACACTTGCATCAGGTATTCAAAAAAATTCGGGATATTTTATGCAATTTTTTCTTTTTTATGTAAAACACTCATTCAATTAGATGCCCCATTTTATCTTTTTTGGTTTGTAAATAATCTTGATTGTGTTCATTTACCCCAACTAGCAGTGGCACACGCTCCACCACCTCAATGCCTAAATCGGTCAAATAATTGATTTTATTTGGGTTGTTAGTCAAGACTTTTACCTTATCTACCCCAACGTGCTGTAACATCGGCAAACACATCTCATACGTCCGCCCATCTGCAGGTAAGCCGAGCAACAAATTCGCCTCAAGCGTATCATGCCCTTGGTCTTGCAAGGCATACGCACGGATTTTATTGGTCAAGCCAATCCCTCGACCTTCTTGACGGAGGTACAAAATCGCCCCACAGCCATAGTCTTGAATCATCTGCATGGTGGCATTGAGCTGAGGACCACAGTCGCATTTGAGTGAGCTAAACGCATCACCTGTTAAGCATTCGCTATGAATACGAATCAGTGGGATTTTATCTTTATCATTATTGGGTAAGCCCACGGTCAGCATGACGTGTTCGGGTTTTGGTTTGCCTTGCAAATCGACAGCGGTAGCGTCATCGTCTTCAAACACATGAATGTCAAACAGTCCATGAGCAGTCGGTAGTTTAGCTTGACTAATAAATTGATAGGACACACACAGCTCCAATGACAAGGAATTTATACAAAAACAATAATACTAAGACTTACGCAAACATGTCATTTTATTGGTTGGGTCGACATATAAGACCCAACATAAATGATTGACAATATGGCTAAAATGGGGTGAGTTTTGGCAAATACCATCATTTTTTCACCAATTTTGCACATATCGACCACGTGACAAAGGTGTTTCAACCCCAAAAAAATGCTATTATGCCACATAATTTATCACATTTACCATTTTAGCCGATATCATGCCAACATCTTTGACCTCTATTATTCATAGCCAAATCAATACCAACACTCATCCATGTCGTCAGTTTGAGCAGTTGCCGATGTTACGCCCATCAACGCCCTTACTTGATACGGTGGATAGTCCTGCCGATATTCGAGGCTTTAACACGGCACAGCTTGCCCAATTAGCGGACGAGCTTCGAGAGTTTTTGCTATATTCCACAGGTGTGAGCGGTGGGCATTTTGGCTCAAATTTGGGCGTGGTCGAGCTTACCATCGCCTTGCACCATGTTTTTAATACCCCCCAAGACCAGTTGGTGTGGGATGTCGGTCATCAAGCCTATCCGCACAAGATTTTGACAGGCAGACGAGATCGCCTCACCAGTATCCGTAGCAAAGATGGTTTGACCGCCTTTCCAGAGCGTCACGAGTCCGAGTTTGATACCTTTGGCGTGGGGCATTCATCGACAGCGATTTCGGCAGGGCTAGGGATGTCGCTTGCCATGCGTCATCGAGGCTTGAACCATAAAGTCATCAGCGTGGTCGGTGATGGGGCGATGACTGGCGGTATGGCGTTTGAGGCGATGAACGATGCAGTGCAACAAAACGCTGATTTGATTGTGGTGCTAAATGACAATGATATGTCGATTTCGCAAGCCACAGGCGGTTTTTCAAAGCATTTGGCGACCCTTTGGCAACGAGAATTGGCGGTTGATATTGATAAAAACGGCAATGCGATTCTCACCAAACGCATGATTTCAAGCGAAGATAGACGTATTCGCCATTATTTGCACATGGCAAATGAGGCAATTAGCGACTGGACGATGCGGATTCCCAATAAAATCAGCGAGAAACTTGCTGAAAAAGGCATTCCCACCCCATCCCAACTGGAAACCTTGCCTGAAAAACTTGCCAATAAGTTTCTTGAGGAAGTGTCACCACAAAATCTATTTAAAGCCATTGGCTTTCAATATTTTGGGCCATTTGATGGGCATGATGTGGCAAAATTGGTCAAGGTATTTGAGCGTGTCAAACAGCTTAAAGGGGCAGTGCTAGTCCATGTGCATACCGTAAAAGGTAAAGGCTTTTTACCTGCTGAGGGCGACCCCATTACTTACCATGCGATTGGTAAATTGCCTAAGCCATCTGCTGATAATACTCAACAAAATACTGATAATACAGCCAAAGTTTCACCCAAAAAATATTCCGATGTTTTTGGTGAATTTATCACTGATAAGGCCGAAACCGACCACAATCTTATGGCAATCACCCCTGCGATGGCAGAAGGCTCTGGTATGGTGGGGTTTGCCAAAAAATTTCCCAAACAATTTTTTGATGTGGCGATTGCCGAACAGCACGCTGTCACCCTAGCAGGCGGTATGGCGACCCAAGGCGTTAAGCCGATTGTGGCGATTTATTCGACCTTTTTGCAACGTGGCTATGACCAACTTATCCATGATGTGGCTCTGCAAAACCTTGATGTGACCTTTGCCATTGACCGTGCAGGGCTTGTGGGTGAGGATGGAGCGACTCATGCAGGGGTGTTTGACATTGCCTTTATGCGGACTGTGCCGAACATGGTCATCGCCACGCCAAAGGATGAAAACGAATGTTATAACTTGCTAAATACTTGTTATGAATATCAAGGCTCAACGGCGGTGCGTTATCCTCGTGGCACAGGGGTGGGCGTGGCGATTGATAAAACGGCTAAACCGTATCCGATTGGCAAAGCCGTGCTAGAAAAAGCCTTTAACCAAACGGATAAAGCCCAAGCCGATAAAAATGCAACGACAAATCCCAAAATTGCATTACTGGTGTTTGGTACGATGACCCATACTGCCATCCAAGCGTGTGAAATTTTATCCAAGCCGTATGCAAACGTGGGCTTTTCGGTTTATAATATGCGGTTCGTTAAACCATTAGATACCGAACTGCTTGATAGTTTGCTCACCGAGGGTTATCAGTTTGTCACTCTTGAGGAACACCAAATCATGGGCGGTGCAGGCAGTGCGGTGAATGAGTATTTACTTGCCAAAGCGGTGCAAAGCGGTGTCAACTCACCCAACATTGTCAATATTGGCATTAGCGATGCCTTTATTCCGCATGGTAGCCATGCACAACAGTTGGCATATTGCGGACTGGATGTGGATGGGGTGGTGGAAAAAATTAAACAACTATTATAGGAATTACGCAAATATCTTCTGTAGGTTGGGTGGAAATATGACACCCAACACAAATGATTGATAATGTTGGGTTTCGCAGGCTCAACCCAACCTACTATAAATTGATTCTGACTGGTGCGTGTGACGCACCTTACATTTCGGTTGTAGGGGCGTATCACACGCCCATCGCAACAATGATATAGGGCGTATGCAATACGCCCCTACGCAACCAAATTTTATTTTATCTAAATTATGAAAGGTCAATTATGGAACCAATGGTCGTCATGGCAGCCAAAGCTGCTCAAAGAGTAGGTCAAGAAATCTTAAAAGCCCACCAAAACCGCCACACCCTAGAACTCAAAATCGAGAGCAAAGGGTTGGATGGTCTAGTCACCCAAATCGACCGCTATAGCGAAGAGTTGCTGATTGCGTTGCTCAAAGAAAGCTACCCCAATCATTCGTTTTTGGGTGAAGAATTTGGATTACAAGAGGGCAAAGGCAACGACAAAGATTGGTGTTGGGTGATTGACCCATTGGACGGTACACATAACTTTATTCATGGCTTACCGCATTTTTGTGTATCCATCGGTATTCAGCATAAAGGCGTGACCCAACATGGCGTGATTTATGACCCAGTGCGTGATGAGATGTTTTCTGCCAGTCGTGGCAAAGGGGCAAGACTCAACCAACGCCGTATCAGCGTCAGCGAACAAAAAACCATTGATGGTGGATTTTTTACCACAGGGCATCCGATTGAGCGTTTGCGTGGTGAGAGTAAGCATTCGTATGCCAAAGAGCATTTTGCCACGTTACAAGCTATCTGCGAGCAGGGTGGTCAAGTACGCCGTCTAGGCTCGGCAGCGTTGGACTTGGCGTATGTGGCAAGTGGGCGTTTTGATGGTTATTTTGAGATGTCGATTAAGCCTTGGGATATCTGTGCAGGTGAGTTGATTGTGAGTGAGGCTCGTGGCGTGGTTGTTGATGCCAATGGCTCGCACAATGCGATGGATACAGGGTCGGTGTTTGCGTGTAATGTGAAATTGTTAAAACCGCTGATGCAAACCGTTGTGCCATTGTGGGGTGAGGCGGTTAAAAGTTAATTTAAAGAACATTATTTAATAATACCCTGTTATAATTCATAGCAGGGTTTTTTGCATTTTAGCGTTACATAAAGGAAAAATAATAATGCAGATAAAAATTGAAGATGAGATTCTAATTGATAAAAGCGATAAATATAAATATGACTTGTTAAATCGGAAAGAAGAAGTAGAGAATATTACTAAGTTAATTCAAACAATTACAGACCCTTTTACACTTGTGATTGATGGTTCTTGGGGGACTGGTAAAACTAGCTTTGTAAAGCTCCTCGAAGCTGAGTTAAATGAGAAAAATATTCGTACTAGTTATTTTAATGCTTGGGAGAGAGATTATGAAAGAGAGCCTTTCATTTTAATACTTCAGAAGATGATTATTGCGTTGCAAGGAGATGATAAGTTAAAAAATGAAATTAAAGACACAGCCATTAAGATTTTGAAATCTCTGACTATAAATGGTTCAAAAGCATTAGTTAGTTTGGTAATACCACAGGGGACTACAAAAGCTTTAGAAGATTTTGCTACTGATGTGACATCTGATACAACACAAAGTATTTTTGAAAGTTTAGATAAAGAACAAGAAAATATTGAAAAACTAAGCAATTTACTAAAAGAGTTAATTGAGGAAAATCGAGGAAAATATGTCTTCATTATTGATGAGTTAGATAGATGTCGTCCAAACTTTAGTATTGCTTTACTAGAGCGATTGAAGCATATTTTCAATACACCAAACTTAATCTTTGTTATAGCAACTGATTTAAAGCAATTAGCAAATGCTGTCTCAGGTACTTACGGAGAAAAATTTGAGGGGGATAAATATTTAGATAAATTTATTGATTTTGAATATACCTTAATAGAACCAAATTTTGATGATTACTGGCGTAAACTTGTCTCACTAGTGAAGGGTAAGCCCGATATAGAAAATATGAATTTGCAAAGTATTTTGGAGAAATATTCAATTTGGCTTATAAAGAATTTACAATTAAATGCAAGAGATATTAAAAGAATTTTTATTCATTTATATGCCTCTTTAATTTCACAATCAAAAGAAGATAATTCACTTTTGATAATAAGTTTAGTATTTATCAAATATGTAGATAAAGACTTATTTAGAGCTTTGAATCAAAATTTGAGCGATGGGAAATATTTGTTTAGCTTATTTAAGCTAGATTATTATCTTTCAAATAGAGCAAAGTTCCTAAGTGAATTAGACTATGAATTTATTGCATTTGCTATTTATCTACTCGCATTTGTCATAGATAGATATAATAACTCAAAAATCATTGAAAGTTTTGGTGTTAGCCAAAGAGAAGCCATTAAAGATTTTATCAAAAGTGTGAGTGATGATGTAAAAGATATCGATGTTTTTTCAAGTCGAATTTATTTTGAGTTGTATGAGAAAAAGAATTTTTCGGCTAAATTAATATTCACTTCTGAACAATTTGAGAATGCCTTAAAAATAGTGAATATGCAAAGAGCAATAGATTTTAAAAATTACATTTCCTTATCAAGTGGTATTACATCGAGCTTTGGAAATGCTACATTCATAAGCTCTTCATAAAAAATACCGCTTAATGGCGGTATTTTTCTATCAGAGAAATTACTTTTGCAAATATTGCAATTTATTGGGTTTGCCGTCCCACTCTTTGTGGTCTGGCAAGGCATCTTTCATTTCAGTGATGTTCGGCCATACTTCCGCCAACTCCGCATTCAACTGAATAAAATTCTCTTGCCCTTTTGGCACTTCGTCCTCGCTAAAAATCGCATTGGCAGGACACTCAGGCTCACACAACGCACAGTCGATACACTCGTCTGGGTGAATCACCAAAAAGTTCGGGCCTTCATAAAAGCAGTCCACAGGACAGACTTCCACACAGTCAGTATATTTACATTGGATACAGTTATCAGTAACAACAAAAGTCATGGCGATGGCTACCTTTTTGATGTGAATATTCGTAGAGAGTTTTGCTAAAACCGTTCGCCCTGAGCTTGTCGAAGGGTGACGGTTTTCCTATGGTTCGATAGTTCGACAAGCTCACTACTCACCATGAATGGAAAGCTATATTTTACCCCCTTAGTCATCATTTAACAATTCTTTTAGTGAATAAATAAATTCTAACGCCTGTTTTGGGGTTAATTCATCGGGGTTTAACCTAACCACTTCTCGATATAGCGAAGAATCCTTCAAGGATGGCTGATGAATGGTAGGCTGTTCAAGCAGTTGCTGGGTCATCGGTAGCTTGGGCATTTGTTGTCGCAAATATTGTTGGGCTTGGTCGAGTAAGGTTTGCGGTACGCCTGCCATTTTGGCAACGTGTAGCCCAAAACTGCGGTGGGTCGAGCCTTTGGCGATTTTATGCAGTAGCAACAGCTGTCCGTCAATCTCTTGGGTGACAAGGTGCTGATTAAACATTTTGGGATGGGTATCGGCAAGTTCTGTCAGTTCAAAATAGTGCGTGGCAAATAGGGTCAAACAGCCAATCGTATCCGCCAAATAATTGACACAGGCATGAGCAATCGCCAAGCCGTCTTGGGTGCTTGTGCCTCGTCCGACTTCGTCCATCAGTACCAATGAGTTGGCATTGGCTTGGTTCATGATATTGGCGGTTTCTATCATCTCGACCATAAAGGTGGATTTGCCACTGGCGAGGTCGTCTGCCGAGCCAATCCGAGTAAAAATCCGCTCAATCCGCCCCAGTTCAGCCGACTTGGCAGGGACGAACGCCCCACAGCACGCCAACAGTACAATCAGGGCGGTTTGTCGCATATAGGTGGATTTGCCACCCATGTTGGGCCCTGTGATGAGCATGAGGCGTTCGGGTTGTTCTGCCGTACCGATTTGGCAGTCATTGGCGACAAAGGGTTCGGTGGCTTTGCTTTGATTGGTTTGGCTCATTGAAAGGTTAGGTGAGTGGTTTAGGGAATGACCGAAACCGTTGCGTTGCTGTCCTGCCTCGACCACGATATGCCGTCCGCCAATGATGTTTAGACTGGCGGTTTGATGGTTGGTAAACACAGGGCGACACCAGTCACCGCCATGCGTGGCGACCAGTCGCACCCAGTTGGCAAGTACGTCCAAATAGCCGACCGCTTTGGCAAGACGTTGTAGGCTCGCCAGTTGTGATTTGAGTTGGGTCAACAAGTTGTCATACAGGCGTTTTTCAAGGCTCACCGCTTGCCCTTGTGCCGACAGGTAGGATTCCTCAAGGGTTTTGAGGGCTGGCGTGATATAGCGTTCGGCATTTTTGAGGGTTTGGCGACGGCTAAAATAGTCTGGGGCATTTTTGGCTTGCAGGCTACTGAGTTCAAAATAAAAACCGCTGACTTTGTTAAAACCGACCTTTAACTGGGGTAAGTTATTTTTTTCACGTTCCTCAGTTGCCAAGTCTTCAAGGGTTTGCTCAATGTTGCTATGTAAGTGTTGCAATTCGTCAAGCTGTGGGTCGTAGCCCCGTTTTATCATGCCACCGTCACGGATATGGGCGGGCGGTTCATCAATAATGGCTTGCTCAAGTAGGGCATGAATGTCGGCAAAGCTATCGTTTTCTGCCACCGTTGGCAACTGACTGGCAAGCATGGCAAGTAGCGGTGTGTCAGCGTTGAGCGTGGTAATTTGGCTAAAGTCAAAGTGCTGTTGGAGTTGTTTTGACAATAGTAACGTATTTTCAAGGCTAAATTTTAGTTTGATTAAATCGGTGGGTTTTGCCGACCCCAAGCCAATCCGTCCGCCAATGCGTTCGATATCGGCAATTTCGCTTAGGGTTTGATTGATATTGGCAAATACTTCGGTTGGCAATGCCTGTAACTGCTCAACTGCATCTAGCCTGCGATTTATCATGTTGATATTGAGCAATGGGCGGTGCAAATGATGGACTAACGCTCGCTTACCCATTGGGGTTTGGCAACGGTCAATCACCGACAACAACGAAATACCGCTGGCTAAAACAGGCTTAAAAATTTCTAAATTATGTTGGCTAATGCTGTCAAGTTGTAAAAAGTCGCCATGATTTTCGACATGGATTTGGCGGATATGATTGAGCGAAGTTTGTTGGGTTTGTTTGCCATAATGTAGCACCACCGAGGCACTGATGGTGGCGTAGGGCTTGTCGTCTAGCCCAAACCCTGCCAAGGTGCTGACGGCAAAATGCTGGGTCAAATGCTGGTGGGCGTTGGCGGTCAAAAAGTAGCTGTTCGCCTGTGGCATGATGGGCGTGGGGCGGTCGCTTGTGAGGCTGTCTTGCAAAAAATGTTGCCATGCCTCGCTTAAGTTTTCATCAATCAAAATTTCACTCGGCTCAAAACGTGCCAAGGTGTTGATAAGCTCACTTTGTAGGCTAGCGTGGCTGTCGCAGTTGAGTTCGGTGACACGGATTTGCCCTTGTGCAAGGTCAAGCTGTGCCAAGCCGACTGCCATTTGGTTTTTGGCAAAACTTAACGCCACCACGGTAGGGGTTTGCCCTTGGGTGATGAGGTTATCATCAGTCAGTGTCCCTGCGGTGAGGGTGCGGACGACTTTTCGTTGCATGAGTGTTGGTTTTGACGTGGTTTTTGGAATGGGCTTTGAAGCGGTTTTGGTTTTGACGGTTGATGATTTTTTTGTTAAATCGGCTTCGGTTGGTTGCGTTTCATCTACCGATTTTTCGTCTTCGACTTGTTCGCAAATCACCACGGTTTGCCCTGCATTAATTAGCCGTGCAATGTAGCTATCTGCCGAATGAAACGGCACACCTGCCATGGGGATGTTATTGCCCTGTTTGTCATTGCCACGGCGTGTTAGGGTAATGCCCAAAATATCGCTGGCAAGTTTGGCATCGTCAAAAAATAATTCGTAAAAATCGCCCATGCGGTACAGTAGCAAGGCGTGCGGATAGTTCGCCTTGAGTTGTAGGTACTGTTGCATCATGGGGGTGTGGTTGTCGAGATTGGGTAAAGTGGGGATGGTTTGGGGCATAGTTTTTTAAATGAATAGTCGTGTAGTTTAGGTCGTATTTGTAGGGTGGGTTAGCGAAGGCGTAACCCACCATTGATAATAAGACTTATCAATTATGTTTGTTGGGTCTCATGCTTCGACCCAACCTACCATTGGTATTTTTGCGTAAGTCCTAAATGTGTCATTTTTAAAGCGATTGAATGTTATCAATCCATTGCTGTTTTTTGGCATCATCCATAAAAGAAGCCTCAAACCCATTGATGGCGAGTTGCTTTAAGTCTTGCTCATTTAATGCTAATGCCTCGCTAATCGCCACAAAGTTGGCATTCATATAACCGCCAAAATACGCAGGGTCATCGGAATTGACCGTCACGCACACGCCTTTATCCAATAGGCGTTTGATATTATGTTCGCTCATGTCTTGCACGACTTTAAGCTTCAAATTACTGAGCGGACAGACGGTCAAAGGCATTTTTTCGGCAATCAAACGAGCCATTAACTGTGGGTCTTCCTCAGAGCGGACACCGTGGTCGATACGGTTGACTTTTAACAAATCCAACGCTTGCCACACATAGTCTGGGTCACCTTCTTCACCTGCATGAGCTACGGTCAAAAAGCCCAATTCACGGGCTTTGGCAAATACTCGCTCGAATTTTTCGGGTGGATTGCCGACTTCGCTCGAGTCTAGCCCCACGCCGATAATTTTATCTTGGAATGGCAAGGCTTGCTCAAGCGTGGTGAACGCAATGTCTTCGCTTAAATGACGTAAAAAACACAATATCCAATGTGAGGTGATGCCGAGTTTTTCTTTGGCATCAACACTGGCTTGGTATAAACCATTAAAACACGTGGCAAAGCTTACGCCACGCTCGGTATGGGTCTGTGGGTCAAAGAAAATCTCGGTATGCACCACGTTGTCTTGGTGGCATTTTTCAAAATACGCCCATGCCAAATCATAAAAATCCTGCTCATAAATCAGCACATTCGCCCCTGCATAATAAATATCCAAAAACGATTGTAAGTTATGGAAATTATAGGCGTTTTTTACCGCTTCCACCGAATCATAAGGGATGTCAATGGCATTGCGTTTGGCAATCGCAAACATCAATTCTGGCTCGAATGTTCCCTCGATATGGACGTGGAGTTCGGTTTTTGGTAGTTGTTGGATTAGGTCAAGATGGGGAGTGGTCATCAGTGTTTCCTGTTTTATTATCAAATCTATTATCCTCGCTATTATACGCTTTATCGCACAGGTAATGTGATTTGCTTGTATTAAAAAAAGCTGAACCCATATATAATAGCAAAATTTAATCTTTCAATTATTTTAGCAAAGCTATTTTTAGGATTGTTACCATGTTAGGCAAAATGTTAGGCAAAGTCATTGGCACAAAAAATGACCGTGAACTGAAGCGTATGCAAAAGTTGGTCGAGAAAATTAATGCCCTTGAGCCAAAAATCCAACCCCTTAGCGATGACGAATTAAAACAAAAAACTGCCGAATTTAAAGAGCGTCTTAACAGTGGTAAAACACTCGATGACATCCTGCCAGAAGCCTTTGCCGTGTGTCGTGAAGCCTCTAGCCGTGTGCTAGGCATGCGTCATTATGACGTACAGCTGATTGGTGGTATCACCCTGCATGAGGGCAAAATTGCCGAGATGCGGACAGGTGAGGGTAAAACTCTAATGGGAACATTGGCGATTTATCTCAATGCGTTAAGTGGCAAAGGCGTGCATGTCGTCACCGTCAATGATTATTTGGCGAGTCGTGATGCCGAATTAAACCGTCCGTTATTTGAGTTTTTGGGTTTGACCGTGGGGGTAATTTATGCCCAACAAGACCCAATGGAAAAATTCGGTGCGTATGGGGCGGACATCACCTACGGTACGAATAACGAATATGGCTTTGACTACTTACGTGACAACATGGTGTTTCGCCTCGATGAGAAAAAACAACGAGGCTTAAACTACTGTATCATTGACGAAATTGACTCGATTTTGATTGACGAAGCTCGTACACCGCTGATTATTTCTGGGCAAGCCGAAGATTCATCCGAAACCTATACCATTGTTAATAATATCATTCCATTGCTCAAAGCCTCAAAAACCGAAGAGGGCAACCGAGAAAACCGTGAAAAAGATTTTTGGATTGATGAAAAAAATCGCCAGCTTGAAATTAGCGAAAAAGGCTACGAAAAAATCGAAAAATTCTTGACCGAAAACGGCTTATTGGGCGAAAAAGAAAGCCTGTATAGCCCAGCCCGTTTGCCATTGCTTGCCCACGTGCAGGCCGCCATGCGAGCCCATCATTTATTTGTCAAAAATATCCATTATATTATCCAAGACGGCGAAATCATCATTGTTGACGAAAACACAGGGCGTACCATGCCAGGTAGACGTTGGTCAGAGGGCTTACACCAAGCGGTCGAAGCCAAAGAAGGCGTAGAAATTCAAGCCGAAAACCAAACGCTAGCGACCACCACGTTCCAAAATTATTTCCGTCTATACAATAAGTTATCTGGTATGACAGGGACAGCGGATACCGAGGCATCAGAATTTAAACAAACCTATGACCTTGACGTGGTGATTATTCCGACCCATAAGCCGATTCAGCGTGTGGACTTAGATGACCAAATTTTCTTGTCAAAATTAGGCAAATACCACGGCATTATCCGTGAAATCAAACGTATTCAACAAAAACATGCCCCTATTTTGGTCGGTACTGCCACCATCGAAGCCAGTGAAGTGCTATCCGAGCTATTGACCGCTGAAGGCATCGCCCATAACGTGCTAAATGCCAAACAGCACGAACGTGAAGCCGATATCATCGCCCAAGCAGGTAGCCCGAATGCCGTCACCATCGCCACCAACATGGCAGGTCGTGGTACGGATATTATCTTGGGTGGTAACTGGCAGGCCGAACTCGCCAAATATGACGAAGTCACGCCAGAAATGCGAGAGCAAGCCCGTGCCGAATGGCAAATTCGCAATAAACAAGTGCTAGAAGCAGGCGGTTTGCATATCATTGGCTCAGAACGTCACGAATCACGCCGTATTGACAATCAGCTACGTGGTCGTGCAGGGCGACAAGGTGACCCTGGGGAATCACGCTTTTTCTTGTCACTCGAAGATGACTTGATGCGAATTTTTGCAGGCGACCGAGTGGTCAATATGATGAAAGCGATGGGCTTAAAAGAAGACGAAGCCATCGAGCATAAAATGGTATCACGCTCCATCGAAAATGCCCAAAGCAAAGTTGAAAACCGTGACTTTGATGCCCGTAAAAACTTGCTCAAATACGATGACGTTGCCAACGAACAGCGTAAAGTTATCTACAAACAACGGGATGAACTGCTTGCCGAAAGCAACCTGCAAGCCCCCATCGAAGCCATGCACCATGATGTGTATAACGCCTTGATTGACCAATTTATCCCAGCAGGGTCGATTGATGACCAATGGGACGTGGATGGGCTAGAGGACGAACTCGAAGACGAATTCCGTATCAGTATGCCAATCAATGACTGGCTGGATGCTGACCGCCGTCTTGATGAAGAAGGCTTGCGTGACAAAATTATTCAAGCAGCGATTCTTAATTATCGAGCAAGACGTGAGCAAATGGGTGATGAGCAAGCGGCCGCCCTTGAACGTCACTTTATGCTTCAAAGCCTTGATAAACACTGGAAAGAACACCTTAACCAAATGGATCAACTGCGTAAAGGTATCCATTTGCGTGGCTATGCCCAAAAAAATCCAGAGCAAGAATATAAATCCGAATCATTTAGCCTATTCCAAAGTATGTTAGGGGCAATCAAATCCGAAACGGTGCAAGATTTGACACGTATGCACATACCGACCGCAGAGGAAATGGCAGAGCTAGAACGTCAACAACGTGAACAAGCCGAAATGATGCAGTTGCACTTTGAACATCAAGAAATGAACGGCATCACAGGTGAGATGAGTGAAGACCCTGATATGCAGGCTCGCAACCAACGCCGAGGCGGACAAATGCATTATCAATTTACCGCACCGACTATCATCAATAATGCCACCGATGAAACGGCAAGTGTTGATAATTCGACCGAAAACCCTTATGCTAATCTCAATATTAGCCGTAATGCCCTTTGCCCTTGTGGTTCTGGACTTAAATACAAACAATGCCACGGTAAAATTTAAAACTTGAGGAAATATCATGTCTAATCCCCTGCAAAAGGTCACTCACCGTGCGGTCAAGACGACCGTGGTTACATTCGTCAGTTTACTGATGATGGGTATGGTCGGTTGTGGCAACAAAGAAACGGCAACCGAAAACACCGCCAATCCTGCGTCAGTCGCTGAAGCCCAAGCCGTACCGATGTCGGCCGCCCCTGCAGATGACAAAGGTACGCCTGTACTGGTCAATGAAACTAATGCCACAGTCGATGCAGGGCCTGATGCCAGTCTGCCTGCTTCGACTGCCGTTGCGATGGATATGCCCCCTGCCAGTGGTGCAGAAGTTATGGAAGGTGGTGCGGACAACTCTGCCATGGATAAAATCAGCGAACATGACCAAGTTATCGACAATGAACCTGCCTCTCCCAATGCCCCCAAAGCCCCAGAAGCAGGGGAAGCCACCCAAGGGGTAGGCAATGGTAAAGTAGGACAAAAAGCCCAATAACCCCTTTTTTAGCTGATGGGGCATTCACAAATGCTGTCTAATTTTGGACAACATTCCTTATCTAATGCTGGGCAAGATACTTTGATACTGTGGCTCGCTCGCTATGTGTGGCTCGGTATCATGCTGATGGTGGTATTATTCACCGCCCAATTTCCGCTCACGACCCCTGACTCACCCCCCAACATCGCATGGCTGACCGCTGTGGTGGGGGGCTATGCGTTGTTTATCACCTTGGGGCATTTATTGCCAAAGCATTGGTTAGAGCGATATTTGCTGTGGCAGTTGATAGCGGATTTGTTGATTTGGACAGGGTTTTTATATGGGTTGGGTGGGGCAAGTCACCCTTTGATTACCCTATTACTGACCGTGGTCGCTGTGGGGGCGGTACTGTTACCCCCTCGACAGATTGTGGTGTTATCGGTCGTGGCGATTGGTTTGTATGGGCTGTTGTGGTGGTGCGGATTGTCCAGTGATTTATTGGCATCGTCACAGCCATCACCGCCATTGTCACCCAATTCATCGAGCAATATCGCCAGTCCTTCGAACGATAGCCTACATTTGCTGGGTATGTTTGCGGTGTTTGTGCTATCGCTCACCATGTTAACGGCATTGACGGTATATTTTAAGTATGCCATGAGCCAAAGCTATCATCAGCTAGACCATGCCCAACAAGCCTTGCACCAACAGGGGCGGTTATTGGCGGTGAGTTCATTGGCCGCCAATATTGCCCACGAACTTAGCACACCGATTGCTTCGATTCAGATGCTAGCTGATAGCATGGCAGAAAGCCTTGCCGAGGCCGATGGCAAAATATCCTCAACAATATTCCAAGACATGATATCCCAAGACACGGCTTCAGAGCTTGCGTCAGATATTGTGTTATTGCAATCACAAATTGCCTTATGCCGAGCCAGTTTGACACGCCTTAAAACCCAAATTCATACCCTGACCCCCACGGCTGATAAGCATACCTCGATACTACCAACACAAGTGCAGGCGATAGCACCCAATCATTATGATGACCCTAACAATGAGCCTCAAACCTCAGCGATGACTGACATTCAGGGCTGTGAGTTGTCGCAAGCTTTACCCCAATGGGTGCAAGATTGGCGGTTTTTATACCCCCATATTCAAGTGAGTATTGAGCCAATCGCCCATGCCATGACCGTGAGTTTGGCAAGTGAGCATTTGCAACAACTGGTGGTGAGTTTGCTTAACAACGCCATGCAAGCCCACGCCAGTCATATTAATATACTGCTGACCGATGATAGGCAACAAATCACCCCATTGATACAGCGTCATCAAAGTCTAAATCACCACTCAAGGGCGACAACCTTGGTATTATTGACGCTGAGGGATAATGGGCAGGGCGTAACGGCGACCACACTTGAGCAAATTAACCAGTATCAGCCGATTGACTCGCCAAAAGGTTGGGGGGTTGGGTTGTTATTGACCAAAACCTTATTGGATTATGCAGGGGGTGGTTTGGTACTTGAGGCTGTTAATGCCAAAGATTTGGGGGCAGGCACACAAGTGCAAGTGTTATTGCCATTGATGGAATAAATTCGTATGATTAAGCTATTGTTAATTGATGATGATGTGGTATTTTGCCAATTACTTGCCAAATCACTCGGCAAAAAGGGCTTTGAATGCCAAGTCGCCCATGAGCCAATGACCGCCTTGAGCATTTGCCAAACCTTTGCTCCACAGGTGATTTTATTGGATTTAAACCTTGGTGACACCAACGGTATGCAGTTAATTGAGCCGTTATTGGGCATTGTCCCCACTGCCAAAATCGTGATATTGACAGGCTATGCCAGTATTGCCACTGCTGTTTCGGCAGTCAAACTGGGGGCGTATCATTATTTACCCAAGCCGTGCCGAGTGGAAGAAATTCTACAACTATTAAACGATGCCCCACCCACGATTGAGCCTGTGCCCACCCCAGAACGGCTATCGCTTGACCATTTGGAATGGGAATATATTCATCAAGTGCTGGCTGATTGTGAAGGCAATATCAGCGAGGCAGCGAGGGTGCTGAAAATGCACCGCCGTACCCTACAACGTAAACTACAAAAAAAACGTAAAGTGAATTTGGAATAATTTAATATGACTTATGCAAAAGACACTGGATTCCTGCATTCGCAGGAATGACGACCAAATTTAAATTACTCGTCACCCCTGCGTAGGCAGGGGTCTAGCGTCTTTGTAAAGAAATGACATTTTAAAATTGCGTAAGTCCTATTTAAGAAATATGTAGGGGCTTATTGCATATGCCCAGCAGATTATGCCCCTGTTTTTGATTTAACTCACAATAATACCCTTATATCCACTGCGACAATATGCCACAGCATCATTTCCCTAGTGAGTTGTTATAATTTTGGTATTCACCAAGATGACTAACTGACTTTGAACTGACTAGGAAACCGCCATGCCATATTTCAATTCGCTAAATGCCTTAGCTTTTGCTGTGATGACTGCCACCTTACTAACGGCTTGCGGTGGTTCAAGTGATAACACGCCAATGCCATCGACCCCATCAAAGAATCCCACCCCAGTCCCCACCCCCAATTCACAAACCATGACGTTAAACTTTAAAGCCTTGGCAGGAGCAACGCCGATTGCTTGTGATGGGGACATTGCCAATTTGGGAACGAAAGCCACTACCGCAAAATTGGCAGATTTACATTTTTATGTGTCAAATATTCAACTGCTAAAATCCGATGGCTCAAGCGTACCTTTGACATTGACCAGTGATGGCAAATATTTTTATCATCAAGATGGGGTAGTGCCTGTCAATGTGGCGATGATTGATTTGGAAAATAATTACGGCAGTTGCAATAATTCCGCCAACGACAAAGACATGAATAGCAAAATCACAGGCACTGTGCCAACAGGCAACTATGTGGGACTTAGCTATGACATTGGCGTGCCAGAAAGCGTCAATCATATCGACACCAGTAAAGCCCCTGCACCGCTCGACCATGCAGGGCTGTCATGGAACTGGCAAGCAGGTAAAAAATTCCTTAAAGTCGAACTCAAACCTGCCACAGGGGTCAACCGCCCTGCCACCGCTACCAGCCCTGCGACCACCGCTACCACTTATATGTTACACCTTGGCTCGACAGGCTGTGTCGGCAACCCAGTCACAGGCGAAGCCACCATTTGTAGCAACCCTAACCGAATGCCTGTCAAATTCGCCAATTTTAACCCCAACACCCAAAGTATTGGCGTGGACATCCTTGGTTTATTCAAAAATAGTGATATTAGCCTTGATAATGGCGGTGCGATGGGCTGTATGTCAGGCATGAACGACCCAGAATGTGGTGGATTATTTGACGCAATGGGCTTGCAACTTAGCACAGGATTACCTGCGACCAATGCGAATCAAAGTGTGTTTAGTCCAGTTAATAATTGATTATTATGATTAAGGGAAACTAATGCACCCTATTACCCACACCACCAACCGCCATCTACTCAGCATGGTGGTGGGCGTGACTTTGTTAAGTTTGGGGTTATTTGCTTGTGGTGGCAGTCAGCATGACGTTGATAATGGTAAAAATGCCCATGACAGCCATCACCCCAGTTCGCCAGTGATACCTGCGTCTAGCCCATCCACCAATTTACCAAATACAGGCTTACCAAATGCGAGCGATTGGCAATGGCAATTACCTGCCAACTTCCCCCTGCCTGTCGTGCCTAACGACAATCCGATGAGCGTAGCAAAAGTCGAATTGGGTCGGCATTTATTTTATGATAAACGCCTATCTGGCAATGCAACTCAGTCATGTGTCAGTTGCCACCAGCAGGATAAAGCCTTTACCGATGGCTTGCCCACGGCGATAGGCAGTACAGGCGAAAAGCACCCACGCAATAGCCAAACCTTGGTCAATGTGGCGTATTCGCCGACTTTGACATGGGCAAATCCTGCCTTGACCAGTTTAGAAAAGCAAATGCAAAGCCCTATTTTTGGTGAACACCCCATCGAATTGGGTATCAATGACAATAACAAAGCCGATATTGTGCAACGTTTTGCCCAAGACAGTCGCTATCAACGCTTATTTGCCAATGCGTTTCCAGACCTAGCCAATCAGCCTGACAAGCTGTTTAATTTTGAGCATATCGTGCAAGCGATTGCCAGTTTTGAGCGTTCGATTGTATCGGCAGATAGCCGTTATGACCGCTATTTACAAGGCAAAGCCGAGTTGACCGCTCAAGAGGTGCGAGGGATGAATTTGTTTAATGGGGACAAAGCCGAGTGTTCGCATTGTCACACCAGTTTTAATTTTACCGACCAAGTCCGCTATGCAGGGCAACGCCAAGTGGATACCCCATTTCACAATACAGGGCTATATAATTTAGACCAAAAGGGCAGTTATCCCAATGGCAATGGTGGGGTGTTTGAATTGTCTGGTAACTACAGTGATATGGGGAAGTTTCGTACGCCAAGCCTACGAAACATTGCGGTCACTGCCCCTTATAATCACGATGGCAGTACCCCAACGCTCGAAGCGGTGCTACAAAATTATGCCAATGGCGGACGCAACCTCACCACAGGGCAGTTTGTCGGTGATGGACGTACTAACCCAAACAAAGATGATTTAATCGTCAGTATTAATTTAAGTCCCAGTGAACAGGCGGATATTGTGGCGTTTTTACGCACCTTGACTGATGAAACCTTGCTCACAAACCCTCGGTTTGCTGACCCTTTTGTGCATTAATTTAATCGAGAAATGTGTGGGTTACGCCTTGTTGAATGTTTTAGATATTGGGCGTATGCAATACGTCCCTACAATGATATTTTATTGGCAATGACTCTAATAAGCCATTGCCAAAATCTGATAAGGAGTTATGATGAAAATTTTATTAACCACGTTCGTTGCGACTAGTCTATTATTATCGGTGAATGCGGTTGCCTGTAGTGGGCATAAACATCGCCAAAATGCTACCCCCACTAAGCCAGTGGTAAAAACGGTGGTGAAGAGTAAGGTAGGTTAGCAATGGCTATTTAAATTTGAAATAAGACCCGTTTTATAGGGGCGTATTGCATACGCCCAAAATTTTGCAGGATTGTTTGTGATTTAACGCACTATATTACCCTGCTTCACCCCCATCCCCACAATTTGACTAACCCCACCATTCATCGGTACGACTTGAATTTGGCTACTAATCCTGTCTTTGAGTGCTTGAATGTGTGAAATCACCCCAATCAACTTGCCAGACTGTTGAAGCCCTGTCAGCGTATCCAACGCCACATCAAGAGCTTCTTCGTCTAGCGTGCCAAAGCCCTCATCCAAAAACAACGAATCCACCTGCATACGGTGGCTTGCCATATTCGACAGCCCCAATGCCAATGCGAGGCTAATAATAAAACTTTCACCGCCAGACAGATTTTTACTGGTACGCACTTGCCCACCTTGATAATTGTCCATCACATCGAGCATGAGCGGTTCTTTATCATTGGCAAGTAGCAGATAGCGGTCGCTCATCTTGCGTAACTGCTCATTGGCATGGGCAATCATAATGTTAAAAGTCAGCCCTTGGGCGAAGTTACGGAATTTTTTACCATCGTTTGAGCCGATTAACTCATGCAAATCTTTCCATTGTTTCACCTCTAGCCGTTGTTGCTCGATTTGTTGTAGCAGTTCAATTTGGCTGTGTTTAAGCTGTTGATTTGACGCTAATAATTGCTCGACACCGCCCAGTTCTTGTTGGGTTTGGCTTAAATCAAATTGAGCTTTATCCAGTAATTCAGTGATTTGCTCAAAATCCAACTCGGTGCGTGGCGTGGCGAGTAGGGCGTGTTGTTGGGTTTGGGCTTGGGTGAGTAGGCTATCAATGCGTTGTTGCTGTTCGAGCAGTTCATTGGCAAGGCGTTGCAAGGTGTCACGTTCACTATCAGCTAGCATTGCCGATTGATAATCCGCTTCATCAATAAAGCCTAACGCTTGCAATCGCTCATTGACATGACGCTGTTGCTCCCCATGACTGGCTTGCAGTTGGGTAATGCTTGCATTTAATGTTTCAATGTGTTGTTGTACAAGAGTTTGTTGTTGGGTCAGCTCATTCAAGGCTTGTTCGCTGTTTCGCCATGCTTGGAACGCTTGATTTTTGGCTTGGGTCAAACGCAGTTGTTCGGCTTCTACGGATTTATCGCCAAATTCTCGTTCACGTTGTTGATTTAAGTCCTGCAAAATAGTGCCAATGGTTTGGTGTTTTTGTTGCCATTGGGCAAGGTTATTGCTTAGATTTTGTTTTTCACTGTCAAGGCTAATCAAGGTCTGTTTGGCTTGAATGATATGGTCATTCAGCTGTTGTAAAGTTTGGTTAAGCTGTTGAAATTGTTGCCAAATATTTTCTAAATTAGCAAGGCGTTGCTCAAAGGTGACTTGTGATTGATTGTCACTCGCCAAAGCATTTGGCGTGATAAAAGGGGCAAATAAACCGTCAATCCGCTGTTGCAGTTGCTGTTGATTGTCGCTATTGCTCGCCAGTAATTGCCCAATTTCCCCCAGTCGTTGCTCACAGTGTTGTTGTTCGCTGTGTATGCGTGTTTGTTGTTGTAACTGCTGATTGTGCTGTTCGCTGAGTTTAGCAAGTTGCCGTTGGGCGGTTTGGTAGGCGGTTTGCTGTTGCTCAATGTGAGTTAGGCGTTGTTGTAATGCTTTAGATTGCTCATCAATGGTTTGTTGATAGTGTGCTAATTTTATTAAAAATTCATCAAATGGGTTTTTCAAAGATGGGTGATTAGAATTCACCTTACCAACGCTCATCACCAAATCTTGCAACGTGTTTACCAAATCTTTCGCATTGGGCAAATTAGCAATATCCGCTTGCAGTTGATTGGTAAGTTGTTGATTACACTCGTTTAATTGGCTAATTTGTTGTTGCAAAAATTGCTCACGTTGTTGCAGGGTATTCTGCTCAATCCGCAACTGTTGAATACGTTGGTTAAGCTGTTCGAGTTGGGTTTTTGCCTGTTGCCATTGTTGTTGCGTGCTGTCGTTGGTGTCGGTCGGTTGGTAATGGGCGAATGGGTGTGCAGTCGCCCCACACAGCGGACAGGGTTCGCCATGAATCAGACGCTCACGCTCTTGGGTCAAATCTTGGATTTTGGCAAGTAAAATCAAATTGCGGTTGAGCAAATCAACTCGTTGTTCGGCATGGTGGCGTTCGTTGTTGGTGGCGGTTAATTGTTGTGTGAGGTCGCTCAACTGGGTGGCAATGTCGCCTAGTTCATGCTGTTGCTGTTGGCTTTGGGTATGGTTGGTTTGCCATTCGCTCACCGCTTGCTTTATGGCATTGGCTTGATTTTGAGCGTGCCACAGTTGCTCACCTTGTTGGCGTAATTCGCCAATACTTTGACCATTGGTCAGCGTTGCCAAAGTTTGCTCAAGGCTGTGCTGTTGGGCATTGGCAGTGTTTAATTCGCTATCCAACTGGCTAATGGTTTGCGATAATTGTTGAGCAATCTGCTGGTTATTGGCGTGTTGTTGTTTTAGCCGAGTTTGCTCGTTTGACAGATTAGTTTTCTCATCGTTTAGCGTCTGGGCGTGTTTTTGCAATTCTTTTAATGTGGCTAAATGTTGTGGCAATTCATCAGCATTCGGTATCTGTTGCTGTTTGGCAAGGCATTGCTGTTGCTCGTTTTCTAGCTGAGTCAAGCGTTGTTGTTGCTCGCCAAATGCCTGTTGTTGCTTGGCAATCCGCCCTTGTAATTGCCCCAGTTGCTCGTTGGCTTCGTGATATTGCTGTTGCTGTTGCCCACGTTGGCTGTCAAGCTCTCGAATGTGGTTAAACAGCGGTTCGGCTTCGCTAATTGCCTGTTCGGCAGTGGTGAGTAGGGCGTGGTGCTGTTGCCATGCCAGTTTTGCAGTTTGGCATTGTTCGGTGAGGGTCGGTAATTGCTGTTGAAAGCCTGTCAAATCAGCGGTTTGGCTGGTCAACTGCTTGCTAATATAGCCCAGTTGGTTGACATCACCTGCGATTTGCAACGCCTTAAACGCTCGTTGTAAGCGGATTTGTTGCGGGGCAAATTCGGTGGTTTTTTGTTGTAATTTAGATTTTTGTTGGGTTAAATTAACCAGTTGGGCGGTAATGGTGTTGAGGTTATTTCGCCAAAGTTTGTCTTGTTCCAGTGTGGCAATCTCGGTTTTGCGTTGAGTGACTTGTGCCAGTAATTGGGATTTTTTACCGATTAAAATCTGCTCTTCTTCGTCTGATAAAACCGTGGTATTGTCGAGTTTATCGGTCAAACGACTCAATGCCAAATCCGCATTGCGGTTAAATTCATGGACTTTTTTTGAAATATCGCTATAAATTTCTGTGCCTGTGATTTGCTCCAAAATCGGTGAACGCTCATCACTGGAGGCTTGCAAAAATGCCGAAAAACTGCCTTGAGCGAGCAACATCGCACGAGTAAAACGAGCAAAATCCATGCCTGTGATGGCTTCGACTTGTTTTTTGGTAAGGTTGGCTTTTTCTTCGAGGATTTTGCCTTGGGTGTGGTCATCAATAAATTCGGCAATTTCATGTTTGGGCGATTGTAGCTTGCCGTCTGGGCTTTTTCTGGCACGTTTTTGCCCCCAATGACAGCGGTAACTACCTGTGTGGGTGGCAAAAACCACTTCGCTAAAGCATTCGCCTGTGTAGCGTGACATGAGGTCGTTTTTGTTTTGGGTGATGTCGCCGAGGCGTGGCGTTGCCCCATACAGTGCGAGGCAGATAGCGTCCAAGATGGTGCTTTTGCCTGCCCCTGTCGCCCCTGTGATGGCAAAAATGCCTTCGTTGGCGTAGGCAGGGTGGCGAAAGTCGATGTGCCATTCGCCTTTGAGGGAATTGAGATTTTGGAAAGTGAGGGTAAGGATTCGCATTTATAAATACCCCAGTTTTTTCATCATTGCTTGGTGGGATTCGTCAGATAAACGCTGTTTTTCTTTGGCATATTCAATGGCTTTGTTTTCATCCCAGTCTTGTGGATTTTCACCTTTAATTACCCAAGCCAAATGATAAACGGCTTTTTTGGTTTTAGAATAACCATCAACCAAATATTCCCAATCATCAAATTTAGCAAATCCAAGCTTATTATCACACCAATATATGCCTTCACCATCGGTGCTATAGCTTGCATCATTATCTTTAAATTTGAGTTGTCGCCATGACTGTGGTTTTGCCCCTTTAAGTAGCTTACCACCCCAATACACGTGGTCTTCATCTGTTGCATAGTATGATAGCGGTGTTAGCATCCTAAGTTTTTGCGGATTTTTGCAAGATTTAATGATGGTGTTGTAGCTGTAGGCATGGTTTTTATCAATGGCATAACTATCGCCAATATGTTGAAACGTTGCACTATCTGCCCCTTTTATTGGGTATAAATTATTTTCACCTTCGGTATAAACACCCTGTTTATCAAGCCACCAACAATGATAAGAACGAAAAGTATGTGGGTCAATTTTGGTTTTTTTCCAAGCAAAATAGACATGGTTTTTGTCTTTGGCAATTAGGCTCACAAAATCAGGGTCATTGTCTAGCCATACCATTAAGCTATCACTATCTGCTTGTCGAATTAAACGATTTTGATGGTAAACTTGACCATTACGAATCACCCAATATTCGGTCTTGAATCTGCTGACAATGCGTTGGTTGGGTAAGTTAAGTAGTAGTTGCCAAGTCATAGGTTACTCTTGTTCTTTTAAATCCGCCAATACTTCAAAGTAACGTTGGCGTAGCATTTCTTGTTGTTCAATTGGCACTTGATGGGCAGTCAAACATCGCTCAAATACCTCGATTTCATTCAACTCTTCAAGCGTTTCATTGATGGCTTGGGCTTGCAAGGTTTGTTGGCGTAAGGCTTGATTTTTTATGCGTAACACCTTGATATCGCTATCTTTTATCAAGGCTTGCACCTCATTTTGCAAGTCGCCTTTTACCGCCTCGCCCTCATATACCACTTCCACCCACACCGATTGCCCCAATTTTCGCCATTGTTTAAAGGCGGTTTCGATGGTCGCCCAATCGCCTTTGACACTGGCAAGCGGTTGAAACACAGGCACAGCAAGCGATTGTAACAAAGTCGTGGGCGACAACATGGCAATATTATAAGGTTGCTCAAGGTTGAGCGGAATGTCGCTGTTTAGCGTATTTGATGAATTTTGTGCTAATTCATCTTTGGAAAGGTCAGCTTTGGAAAGGTCAACATTGGCAAAATCATCGTTGGAAAGGTCATCGCCAAATAAATCCATTGAAGTTGATAGGGCAGGCGAGGGGGTAGAAACCGATTTTTTGCTTGTTTTGGTTGCGGTTAAAGATGGTTTTGGGTTAGCCAAAGGCGATTCGTTGAGGGTTTTGATTAACGGAAAAATCGGCTGTGTAAGCAGTTTTTCATCGGCAAAAAATCGCACCAAATGCACCTGTTTTTGTTGGCGACTTTCGCCAAAGCCCATCGCTATCGGTGAGCCACTGTAGCGAATATGAGCAAGTCCGCCCACCGCTTGCGGAACGTGCAAATGTCCCAATGCCACATAGTCAAAACAAGGGTCAAACATCTCACCACGCACATGAGCCAACGAGCCGACATACAGCTCACGCACGCCATCGCCCTCGACCGTTTCACCGCCCACCGCAAACAAATGCCCTGTGGCGACCATCGGTATCGGTTTGCCAATCTGTTGTTGTAGCTCAGTTTGTTTGGCGATGGCGAGGCTCGTGACCGCTTCATAATGGGCTTGAATCCCTGCGGTGAGTTTGCGTTCTTTGGTGTCCAAATTTTCGGCATTGCCTACGGTTCGCACGTCACGGTCACGCAAGTACGGCACAGCCACCACAATCAGCTCAGGTATGCCGTTTGCGTCATTAAGCACTAAGATTTCTTCGGATAAATCCTCACCAATCGCCCCAATCACATGAATGTCAAAGCCCTTGAGCAAGGTCTTGGGTGCGTCCAAAAAACTGGGTGAATCGTGATTACCTGCGACAATCACCACATGGCGACAGGCAGTGTGATTGACGGCATTCAAAAATTGATAATACAGGGTTTGGGCTTGGTTACTGGGGGTGCTGGTGTCAAAAATATCCCCTGCAATCAGCAAGACATCGACTTGATGCGTGTCGATGACGTGGGTTTGCCATGATAAAAATTGGGCAAATTCGTCATAGCGTGGCTGATTGTACAGCCTACGACCCAAATGCCAATCGGAAGTGTGCAGTAAAGTCAGCATGGCGGAAAATTATCCAATGATAGAATAAACAAAGGTATTCTAGCACACTTCGACCGCTATTTTTTACTGACTTTTTTCCAACGCCTCGGCAAATAATTTACCCAATAAATTGACATCATCCACCCTCGCATAGTTAAGGCGTGTAATAAACGCCAAACGCCGATGAGGGCCTTTCTCGCTTAGTGGACGCATGATAGCATTTGGATTTTGTTGGTGGATTTGATGGACTGCGATTTCGGGAACAAGGGTCGTTCCCATACCATTTAACGCCATTTGGATTAAGGTATTAAGGCTGGCATCGCTAAAGTAATTTTTAACCTTACTTTTTTCTAAATTACACACGGATAACGCATGGTCAGTCAAGCAATGCCCCTCACCCAACAGCATCAAATCACTATTCATCAACTCATCAGTATCAATCTGTTCAACCGTTGGCTGTTTATCACCTTTGGCAAATACTGCCAAAAAATCTTCCGACCAGAATTCAAAACACAATAGTCCATCAGTAGGATACGGCAGGGCAATAATGGCAGTATCAATCACCCCATAGCGGACTTTATCAATCAAGCGTTCTGTTTGCTCTTCGACAATATTAGGACGAAAGTGGGTAAATTTTTCATTTAAAAAAGGTAATACTTTGGGCAATAAAAATGGAGCAATGGTGGGAATCATACCAATCGACATAGGATAAGCCAGTGGCGTTTGATGGGTCTGCACCCTTGTCACCAAATCATTCACCTCCGAAAAAATCCGTTTGGCACGCTCAAGAATTTCACTACCGATGGGAGTAATTAATACTTGTTTGTTATTGCGTTCAAAGATTTGTGTACCTAATTGCCTTTCAAGTTCAGCAATACCAAGGCTTAATGCAGATTGGGAAATATTGCACTCTTCAGAGGCACGTTTGAAGTGTTTAAGTTTGGCAACCGCAAGGGCAAACTCAAGTTGGCGTAGAGTAATCATAGATGTCGGCTTATTGATTGTTGTTATGTGTTTATTTTAACAGCTATTTTAAAGTTTTGGCTATTTTTAGAGTAATTTTTGTACAATAAATATTCAATTTTATTCTATAATTGATAAATCAAATCAAAAGAATCAAAAATCTAAACTGGATAAATAATCAAAATACATTAATATAGTCATTGTTAGTACAAAGCAGTTTTGGACGATAAACTGGTTATTTATTAGTCATATAATCTCATATTGTTAAGATTTGGTGAAGCAACAAATCGCAACATTTGGTATAGAAATGGTAAGTAAGGTTGCGATTGTCCTATGATTTGTGCTATCAATATAGCCTTATATGATAAGATTTCATATAGTTGGTATTTGACAATGTTTTAAATAAGTTTTTCATACAACAGGAGCTAAAAATGGCCGCTATTATTAATCAAATGATTCCAGAATTTACCACCCAAGCCTTTGTTAACGGTGAATTCAAAACCATCTCATCAGAAGACGTAAAAGGTAAATGGGCAGTATTTTTCTTCTACCCACATGACTTCACTTTTGTTTGCCCAACTGAACTGGAAGACATGGCAGACCATTACGAAGAAATCAAAGCCTTGGGTGCAGAAGTGTATGCCGTATCAACTGATACTCACTTCGTACACAAAGCATGGGCAGATGCCTCACCTGCAATCGGTAAAGTAAAATATCCAATGCTTGGCGATGGTACTGGTAAAATCACTCGTGGATTCAACGTGATGATTGAAGAAGACAACGCTGCATTACGTGGTACTTTCTTGGTTGACCCAGATGGTAAAATCAAAGTAGCAGAAATCCATGACCTAGGCATTGGTCGCTCTGCGAAAGACCTTATCCGCAAAATTCAAGCTGCCCAATACGTGCGTGACAACGATGGTGAAGTATGTCCAGCTGCATGGGAAAAAGGTAAAGAAACTTTAAAACCAAGCCTTGACTTAGTTGGTAAAATCTAATTAGGACTTACGTAAAAGACACTGGATTCCTGCATTCGCAGGAATGACGACCAAGATTTTGGTTACTCGTCACCCCTGCGTAGGCAGGGGTCTAGTGCCTTTGTAAGAAAATGGTGCTTGAAATTGCGTAAGTCCTACTAATTTTAAGCCCAAAAATAAAGCCGTAGGGGCGTATTGAATACGCCCAATATTTGAAATCTTAAAAAGGACGTAAGCATTACGTCCCTACGATTTAAATTTCAGATAAAATAAAACCCCAAATGGTAACATTTGGGGTTTTATGATGAATAATTAATAAAAATAATTATTTATCTTTATTTTCTTCTAAGATTTTGAACAACTCATCTTTGAGTGCCAATTTTTCTTTTTTAAGCTCTTCGATTTCAGCTTCACGGCTTACGCTGGCAACTGGGTCGTTTTCAAGGTTGGTAATTTGTTGGTCAAGGTCGTTGTGCTTATCAAACAACTTGGCAAAATGGTTGTCAGAGGTTTTTAATTTGCTAATCAAATCACGGTATTCTGGAAACATAGTAGCGTCCTTTTTTGTTGGTTAAAAATTTTAGTGGTAAAAAAATTCAGTATTAAAAAATACATACAGCCGTTAAATAACGCAAGTTGATAATCACTTATCTATATCACAAATCAAACATGGTCACTGTGATATTTGGGTTATGCCCCCATTTTAACCAAAAAAACCCTTTTTGACTACTGTCATTTGCAAATCCTCACACATCGGTTAGGCTTAGGGCATTGTGGATTGGATGGTTTATTATTTTAATAGGACTTACGCAAAAATGCCATTTGTAGGTTGGGTGGAAGAATGACACCCAACATAAACCCTTCAAATTGTTGGGTATCGCAAGCTCTACCCAACCTACGATTTGGTTAAATGCGTAAGTCTTATTTAAAAAACTTTACATAATAAAAAAGTAGTTTTATTTTTTTAATGATTATAATTGAGGATATCACATTGCCAAAATTGGCAAAACAGCCAATAATAGCCTTATCAAACTCATCCTATACCCATAAAAAATCGGAGCATACCATGTCAAATCAATTAGACCAAAGTTTATTAGATGCCGTCAAAAGTTACAGCGAACGCATGACTCGTCCCATTACCTTTGTATTGGGGGCAGGGGAACACCCAGAGCGAGCAGCGTTGGTGGATTTTTTGAGCCAAGTGGCAAGCACCACTGATAAGATTATGTTAAGCCAAGACGTTGATGCTACCTTGTCACCCATGAGCTTTAAGATTGTCAGCCAAGACAAAGATACAGGTATTGTGTTCAGTGGGATTCCCAGTGGGCATGAGTTTACCTCGTTGATTTTGGCGATTTTGCAGTCAGGTGGTAGCGAGCTAAAATTGGATGAAGGTATCCAAGCGATTATCAAAAACATTAAACAACCGTTAGTTTTCCAAACTTTTGTATCGCTATCTTGCCATAACTGCCCAGATGTGGTGCAGTCGCTTAACCAATTTGCGTTACTCAATGACGGCATTAGCAATGAAATGATTGATGGTGGCGTATTCCAAGACCTCATTAAAGAAAAGAACATTCAAGGCGTACCAGCGGTATTTTTGAATGGTCAACCGTTTGCCAGTGGCAAAATTGACACCGCCAAAATCATCGAAAAATTGCAACAGCAATACCCAGATTTGACCCAAGGTGTTGCCACCGAGCAACTGCTACAGCAAGACGTGACCGTGATTGGGGGTGGGCCTGCAGGTACGGCGGCGGCGATTTATGTTGCTCGTAAAGGCTTAAAAGTCACCTTGGTCGCTGACCGTATTGGCGGACAGGTCAAAGACACCCAAGCGATTGAAAATTTGATTTCTGTGCCATTGACCAACGGCAACGAACTTGCCAATAACTGTGTGACTCATATCAAGGCGTATGACATCACGGTCAAAGAAATGGTGACAGTGAAAGCCATTGAGCAGAAGGGTGAAAAACTATTTGGTATTACCCTTAGCACAGGCGAAACTTTTGACACTCGTAGCATCGTGGTAGCGACTGGGGCAAAATGGCGTAAACTGGGTGTCAAAGGCGAAGACGAAAATATCGGCAGTGGCGTAGCGTTTTGTCCACACTGTGATGGCCCTTTCTTTAAAGGCAAAGATATTGCCGTGGTTGGTGGCGGTAACTCTGGTATTGAGGCGGCGATTGACTTGGCAGGGATTGTCAATCATGTGACCGTGCTTGAATTTGGTGATAGCTTACGAGCGGATAAGGTGTTGATTGATAAAGCCAATGCCACCGCCAATATCGACATTTTGACCAGTGTCGCCACCCAAGAAATCAAAGCCGAGGGCGGTAAAGTCAATGCTTTGGTATATCAAGACCGTACCACAGGCGACAACAAACAGTTGGATTTATCAGCGGTGTTTGTGCAGATTGGGTTAGTGCCAAATTCAGAAGTCGTCAAAGGCTTGGTTGATATCAACCAACGTGGCGAAATCGAGATTAACGAGCGTTGTCAAACCAGCCAACAAGGGATTTTTGCTTGTGGCGATGTCACCACCGTGCCATTTAAACAAATCAATATTGCGATGGGTGAAGGGGCAAAAGCAGGCTTGGCGGTGTTTGAATATTTAAGTTTTAGCTAAAAGTAAACAGCCCAAAAAAAGCCAAATTTCCGAGATGAAATTTGGCTTTTTTTGTGAAACGTATTAATGGTATTCATGCCGAATAAAATAAGTTACAATAATTTTTTGAATGTATTATGAATAAATCAGAAGCAATGCTTGAAGCTTTTGGGCGTATGCAATACGCCCCTATGATAGGGTGTTGTTTGTAATTTAAGCAACGATAACGCTAAAGGATGACCGATGACCGCTAATGTGACCACTGATTTGACTGCCCCCATTCACCATGTAACCGTTGCAGGCGGTGGCGTACTTGGCTCGCAGATTGCCATGCAAATTGCGTTTTTTGGCTTTCAAGTGACGCTATTTGAGCGTGATATCGATGGGGCAAAAAAACGCATTGATAAACTTGTGCCAGTGTATGCCCAACATTTTAACAAAGACCTTGCTGACACCCAACGCATTGCTGATGCCATTGTGTATCAAACGGATTTGGCAATGGCAGTCAAAGACGCACAGATTTTGGTTGAAGCCTTGCCAGAAGTATTGGATTTAAAAAGAGAATTTTATCAAGATTTGGATAAAGTCGCCCCCAGTGAGTTGATTTTGGCAAGTAATAGCTCGACCTTGATTCCTAGCCAAATAGTCGATGCTACAGGTCGCCCTGAGAAGTTTTTGGCGTTGCATTTTGCCAATCGTATTTGGATGCACAACACTGCCGAAATCATGGGAACGCCTGCCACTGACCCTGCGGTGTTTGATACTGTGGTGGAATTTGCCAAAAATATCGGTATGGTGGCCTTGCCTTTATATAAAGAGCAATCGGGCTATATTTTAAACTCAATGCTTGTGCCATTTTTGACCTCTGGGCTGGCGTTGTATGCCAAAGACATTGCCGAGCCACATACCATCGACAAAACGTGGATGATAGCCACAGGCTCACCGATGGGGCCTTTTGGTTTTATGGATATTATCGGCATTAATACCTTGCTCAATGTCAATCAGCAACAAGCCAAGGCAGGTTCACAAACTGCCCAACTGATTGCTGACCGCTTGCGTCAAGATTTCGTTGACCAAGGGCGTATGGGCGTACAATCTGGCAAAGGCTTTTATGATTACCCCAATCCTGCGTACCAATCAGCAGAATTTTTGACCAATGAACCTGTTGAGCCATTTACCAAATAATTATTTACCAAAGTATCAGACAGCGGTTGTAGGGGCGTATTGCATACGCCCAAAATTTTATAGTTGTTTAAACTAGAAATAACACAGTTTTGTAGGGGCGTATTGCATACGCCCAAAATTTTAAGACCTACTAGCCTTCCCTTAAAAAAGGGGAGGCGTTAGCGTGGGTATTGATAACTAAAAAAATAATAAAATTTAACAAGGAAATGCCCATGCCAACCACCACCCAACAAGTCAATACATTGGTTCATTATCTCACAACCCAACAAACACCGCCGTTTGCTTGGCTTTTTGGGGCGGTATTGCAAAAAATTCGCTTTGATTTTAGCCCAACCAGTCTTGAACAGCTTCGCCAACTATTTGCCCAGTTGTCACAAAAAAACATCACCCTTGACAAACTACTTGCCCAACAAGGGGGCAATCATTTTGTGTTGGCAATCGCCAGTTATTTGGGTGAATATTTGGCAAAAAGTACAGGCAAGCCGATTGTGTGGCTGGATTATCACGAAGCAAAAGCAGAGATTGAGCAAAAAGCCCTTGCCAATGCCACACCCTTGCAATTACCTGCGAGTTTTGAAAATTCATTGACCGCCAAAATTGGTGAGGTGTATTGCCAACCGCTCAAGTTAATGCCGAGTTTGCTTAAGGGTGAGCCTGTGCTACAGGCGTTTATCAGCCAGACTGAACAGGCGATTTTTGACACCGAGCAAGTCAATTTATTGGATGACCCCAATCAAGTGGCGAGTGATTATCTGGCAAAAATCCAAACAGGCAAATTGTTGGATAAAAGCATTGGCTTTTTTGAGCAACTGCAAGCCATTGAGTTTGATTTTAGTCATAACAGCTTGGTGCAAGTGGATAAGGCGTTGGCAGAGATTGCCCAGCAACAGGGCTTGACCACAAGCCATTATGGGGCGTTTATCAGTGACCCCAGTCAACAAGCGATGTTGTATTTATTGGGGTTTTATATTGGGGCGACCAGTAGCCAACTTGCCAATGTGCCTATTAGTTGGGCGAATCATGCCCAAATGCGTGCCATGCTTGAAGATGACAGTTTTATCCATTGTATTGAGCATAGTTTTGTGTTGTTGATGGAAAATCATTACCGCACGCCAATTTTGGTGCTGACCAATCGGTTGTTTGGCATTGCTCCCAATTTTCCCAATAGCAGTGTGGCGTTTGCCAAATTGGTGGATGAGCAGAACCGAGGGGAAATGGCAATATTTCCCATTTCAAGGATAAATCTGCCCATTGATTTGCCCAATAGCTTGTCAAAAGTTTGGCAAAAATCCCTCAAAACCGCCAGTAAATTGGTGGTGCATCAACTTAATCAAGCCTTACAACAACAAGCCATCGTACCGACCTTGTTAAGCCTCACCAAAGACTTTAGCACAGGGCAGTATAAAGTCGATAATCAGCCATTTATCAGTGCCGATACGGATAAGGCGATGGATAGCCTATACCGTCAGTTGCATGAAAATCCGAGTTTATCGCCATTTGCGATTGCTACGTTTCCGATGTTTGCCAATTTGCCGTTGGGGCGTAGTGAGGCGTTGGGGCTGGAAATTAAAATTTATTCAATTGCCCCCAATGATGCTAATGACAATCAACTGAATGCGGTGCAATTTATTTTGCCCTATAAAATTGATAATTTTAAAGATGGTTTGGCGGATAACACGGATGTGGTGATTTATCCCATTGTTAATAATCAACAGCTAAACAATCAAAAGCTAAATAACCAAAAATTAGGTGATTTATCAGCGAATCCACAGACGCTTGCTGAGATTGTGGCGGTGTTAATACAGGCATTGCAAGCCCAATCGCTAAAAACTGCTGACGGACAAGACCTTACATGGGCGGATATCGCCGTTGATAGCCTGAATCCGTGGCAACACTCACCCCGTTTTATACAAGAGCAACAACAGCAACTGGTGAACCAACAACAACGAGTGAATAGCATTAACTTGCCGATTTTACCGATGTTATCCACTGACCTAACTAGTAATAGCGCCGCAATTTTGGGTGAAACGGTCACTACCAATTTAGATGCAACAGGGCTTGCCACAGGTTTATCAGTGGCGGTTGCACCGTTTGAATATGCGGATTTGTCTTGGCAAGGTTATGATTTGCCAAAGTTTATTTTGGATACGCCCAATGAGCAGAAAGAATATTTGCAAGTAGTTGCCTCTGATAGCTTAATCAATGATGAGCTATTTAGCCAAGCCGAGGCGATGACCCAACTTTACCGCAGAGGCAAAGTGGTGTGGGGAGCGGTGGTAAAAGTGGATAATGCCTTATCGCTACAGGTGTATGATAATTTACCAACCGCCCAACAGTTGTTACAGCAACCCCTTGTCACTGCCGACATCATCTATGACCCAACAGGGCAGGCGAGTGTCGGTGAATTGCGTGGGGCAAGTGAACAGCTACAAAAGTTGATGACGGCAAGCGAGCCACTTTCACCTAGCCAAGATTTTATCGCCATGCACCTTAACGACCCACGGTCACGGCTATTTGGTGTGGCGTTGTCAAATGGGGTGTTACCCAATACGCCAAGCCATGCTGAGGGACAAGCCAATTTATGCCTGTCGAGTGTGTGGGTGTGGCGTGAGCATTTGCCCAATGCGTTGCTGTCCGATACCATCGTGCCAATTATTATCTTACCTGACGGCATGGGCGAGGGTGCAACGGCAAATATCCAAGCCAATGCACAGGCAAGCACAGGGCGAGTGATGATATTGCCGAGTCGGTTATGGCGGACGGATTTTTATCAATATTGGCTAGCCAAAAGTTATCAGCAATTTGGCAAAGCGTTGGACATCATGCCAAAAATCGAGTGGCAGGAGCAACAAGGCTTTCGTTATGTGAACAAAGGCATTGACGCACGGTTATTTCCCAAGTTTAAACTGAATGCAACGACCGCTTCGCCAGCGGTGGTGAATAATATGCCGTCAAATACGAGTGCAAATTTGACAACGGCTAGTTTGCCCCAGTCGATAAAATCGCCACCCACTACGCCAAACAGCGTTCAGCAGACAGCTAGACAACAACCAGCCATTCAACAGATAGACATTCCCCCAGTCGCTCAACCAACTGCCATTCCGCAAGCGATGGTTAGTCAAAACATGATAAATCAACCTAACGTGGAAATGACCACAGGGCAAGATAAATTGGCAGGGTTACCGTTTGAGTTGCAACAGCAACTTCGCCAAGAGCAAGCACGCTTACAGTCGCAACTATCGACCACAGATAATGATAAAATGAAAAAGCTGTATATCATCGCAGGTGTGTTGGTAGCCTTGATGGTGATTGGGGTGGTAATAGTCAAAATAATGGGGAAATAACGAATTTTGGCAATGTAAATATACTGCAAAATAAGTCTATGTCAGAGAAATAGCCCCCTCTTTCGTAAAGAGGGGGTTGGGGGAGATTTTGAATGCGTTATCCTGTAATAAACGGAATTTGGGTAAAAATCTGCAAAATTGTGGCATTGACAATATCCACAAAAAATGCCCCCACCATCGGCACGACCAAGAACGCTTTGGTAGAAGCACCATAACGGTCAGTGATGGCTTGCATATTGGCAATTGCTGTCGGTGTAGCCCCCATGCCAAAGCCACAATGCCCTGCCGCCAATACCGCAGAATCATAATCACTGCCCATCACACGGAAGGTCACAAAGTAGGCATACAGCACCATCACCAAAGTTTGTACTGCCAACACAATCAATACAGGGCCTGCCAAACCTGTCAATTCCCAAAGCTTGAGCGACAATAACGCCATTGCCAAAAACAGCGATAAAGCAGCATTACCAAACACATCAATGGCACGGTCAAACATATCAAAATTAAAAAATGTGGTCAGCACATTACGAATAATAACCCCACCGCCCAAAGCCCATACAAAGGTTGGTAATTCAAACCAAGTGCCTTTTGATACCTCCGTCATTATCCCTGCAAATGCCAACGCCCCTGCAAATAGCGACAAGGTTTCGATGGTCGAAGAAGCAGTAATCAAGCGAATATTATCTGGGCGTTCAAACATTTCTTTATGGGCGGTGTCATCGTCCATATCATGTTGTGTGCTGTATAACGACTGCTCATTGGCGACTTGCTCGATGGGGTTAAGGTCAGTTTTTTCGGCTAAAGGCTGACGATTGAGTTTTTTGACCAAACGATTTGCCACAGGCCCACCGACCAATCCGCCTGCCACCAACCCATAAGTCGCACATGCAATGCCCAGTGTGGTCGCACCCACCACCCCATACTTACTTTCAAGCACAGGCCCCCACGCACCAGCCGTACCATGTCCCCCTGTCAATGTAATCGAACCTGCCACCAAGCCAAGTAATGGGTCTAAGCCGACAATTTTTGCCATCACCACGCCGACTGTATCTTGCAACATGATAAATCCTGATACCACCACCAAGAAAACTACCAATGGCTTACCCCCTGCTTTTAGACGGCTAAAATCAGCACTTAGCCCAATCGAGGCAAAAAACATTAGCATACAAGCGGTTTGTAATTCTTTTTGAAAGTTAAAACTCCAGCCCAATAGCAAGTTTAACGCATACACAATCCCTGCTGCCACCAGTCCCCCTGCCACTGGTTCGGGGATGTTAAAATCGGATAAAAACTTGACACGTTTGACCAAAAATCGCCCCAATAACAGCACCAATGTTGCCAAAATCAAGGTATAATAACCGTTTAAATCAAATTGCATACTCGTCACCTATTATTTGTTTGCTATTATCACAAAGTCACTACAACAAAATAAAAATCTTTAAAAGCAAAAAGTTATATGCGATAATTGTTGCATATTTGTTACTATTGTTTATGTTTATTTGATGTAATTTTTGTTTGTGTATTGCACGATTAGGCAAAATCACAAAAAAGTCATAAATTTTCAGTATGATAATAGGACAAATAACATTAAAAATATGAAAAAGGAAAGTCTATGAAAATTATCGCCGATGGCAATATCGCCCATTTAAGCGATTTTTTTAACAGTGATACGTTAGGAAAACCTGTTGAAATCATTGCGATGACAGGTCGAGAAATCACAGCCGAAGTTTTGGCACAGCACCAACCCACCGTCTTATTGGTGCGGTCAGTTACGCCCATCAATGAGCAACTATTGGCAAATAATACCAGCGTCAAATTTGTCGGTTCAGCCACCATTGGCATTGACCATGTCGATGTGGACTACCTTGCCAAACGAGGGATTATTTTTGCCAACGCATCTGGCTGTAGTAAACATTCAGTCGCCCAATATGTCGTGGCTTCGATTGCCGAGCTTCGCCCAGATTATATGTTTAAATCCATTAATTTAGGCATTATTGGTGTGGGAAATATCGGCAACACCTTGGCTCAATACGCCATTTCTTATGGCTGGAATGTCCTCGGCTATGACCCACTCAAACCTCGCTCCGTGGTCAATAACTCAAGCCTCGAAACCGTGCTACGAGAAAGCAACGTCATCAGTTTTCACGTGCCATTGACTTGCCCAAAACACAGCTCATTCCCCACCCATCACGACTATTTGATGACCAAAGAACGTTGGCAACAAGTATCGGACACCGCTATCATCGTCAACACCTCTCGTGGGGCAGTGCTAGGGCGAGATGATATCGTGGCAAGTCCCAATGTCACCGTGCTTGACGTATTTGAACATGAGCCGAATATTGACGCAGAATTGCTTAAAGCCTGTAGTATCGTCACGCCTCATATCGCAGGCTACACGCTTGAAGGTAAATTGCGAGGCACACAATTTGTATATAATGCCCTGTGTAAATTTTTGCAGGTCACACCAACGGTGGATTTCCATGATTATTTACCCAAAGAAGTGCCATTATTCCAAGAAGTGCATAATCCGCTAAAAGACCATGAGCGTCATCAGCTTATCAATAAAATCCCCACCATGTATGACATTCGAGCCGATGATAAACGTCTGCGAGCCGTGGCAAATGCTGAAGGCGATATTGAGGGAGATGACTTTGATAATTTGCGTAAAAATTATCCACTCAGACGAGAATGGCAAGCGTATGTGTTTAAAGTGTAAGGGAGCATTAACAAAGCATTAAACCATTAACAAAACCCCCATACAACTTATAAATCGCAATATTCCCTTACCGAACTGATGTGGTAATTAGGTGTCATTGTTTTATAATAATCCTATCCATTCAATAGAATGGAATGATTTTAGCAATGAATACTTTTTATTTTAAGGATAAACACATGAATACTTCAACATTAGTAAAATTGGGTGCATTAGGTGCGGTAGCTTATATGATGAGTTCAAAAGGCAATAGCAAAACTGCCAATGCAAATGCCCCTGTGGTCGTGGACAATGCCCAACCAGCAGAAAAAGAAACCCAAAAATCTGGCAAATCTAGCCCATTTATGTTTGGTAAAGAATTGGCAGGTAAATTGTTAGGTAAAAAAATCTAATTTTTACCAAAGCTAGTTTCTACCAAAACAGCTTTAGCGATACGCCTCAATAGCGATACGCCAACCCATTAGCCATTGGTTAATGGGTTTTTTATTGTTAAAATTAACCATATTTTTTGGCATTCAAGGGCATTAAGGCTATACTTATGACAACCAGTAAATTATTCAAACTAACATTGGTCGCTACGGCGTTATTATTGATTCCCAAACGCAGTAGCCGAAATGCTGACTGTAGCCCAAAACCACCACAACAACCCCAGTCCACACAAAAGGCAAAAAATAAGAACGTAACATGAGCATTAACTATGAAGTTGATAATTTCGTCAATAAATAGCTTCATGGTATTATTAAAGCGGATTATTTGAACTAAACTTTCTACCCAAGCGAGAACATAATGATAAATCAAAGTATTCATTTTAATATCAGTGGGAAAGAGGCGGATGCCCTAATGACCGCCTGTATCGCCCAAGGTATTACACCTGTTCAAGCATTTGAGCAGTTTATTTATAACGTGTTACCTAATAATCGCTCATCTAACTATGACTTAACCAAGCATGATAGCCAGTTTTCGACCAATAATCCTGTTGATACTCAAGCGGAGTACAATCAAGAAACGGTAAATTTTTTGCTAAGTAGTGATAAAAATAAAGATTATCAGAGCTTTAAAACCGTTGACGCATTATTTGCTGATTTGGAAGAGGACTGATGTCAAATATGGCTAATTCAACCGAACTTGAGCCAAGAGAGATACTGCGTACCACTCAATTAATAGATACCCACACCCATTTTGATGTGCCAGAGTTTGACCATGACCGAGCCGAGCAATCCGCCTTAGCATACCAACAAGGCATACGACACCTTGTCTTGATTGGCTATTTGGCAAAATACTTTCCCCAAATGCTCGCCTGTCAAACCCAAATGGCAAGCTTTCCCCTTGCCCCCAAAGCCCACCTTGCATTTGGGCTACACCCATTTTATATTCTTGAGCATAGCGAAGCTGATTTACTACAACTTGAACAGTTTATCCAAGGCTATCCATCGGTTGCTATTGGTGAAATTGGGCTAGATACCTTTACCGATGAAATGAAAATCGCAGAAAATTATGCCAAACAGCAAGACTTTTTTATCAAGCAACTCGATTTAGCCAAAACTTACAATTTACCTGCGTTATTGCACATTCGCAAAGCTCATGGCGATACCCTCAAAATTTTAAAAGCAGAAAAATTTAAAAATGGCGGTATCGCTCATAGCTTTAGCGGTGGGATTCAAGAAGCCAAAGCCTTTGTCAGCTTGGGGTTTAAAATTGGTATCACAGGTCAAGTCACCAATCCAAATGCCAAAAAACTACGTAATACCCTTGTCGAACTGGTCAAAACCGTGGGGTTAGACAGTATCGTGATAGAAACCGACTGCCCAGATTTTACCCCTGCCTGCTGTCATGCCTCGCATGGCAGACGCAATGTCCCTGCTAATTTGGTATATGTGTTGGACGAATTATCGGTATTGTTAGACGTGGAAAAATCGCAACTCATCCCCATATTATGGCAAAATAGCCTATCAGCGTTAAAATTAAATGAATAGTATGACAGATAACCAATACGACCGCCGTTTTGCAGGCACAAAAAAGCTCTACGGTGACACCAATTTTAATAAATTTGAAAATACCCATGCGTATGTTATCGGTGTGGGTGGGGTCGGCTCATGGGTTGCTGAGGGGCTGGCTCGTACAGCCGTGGGCGAAATTACCTTGGTGGATATGGATGTGCTGGTCGCTTCCAATGTCAATCGCCAGCTTCCTGCGATGGATAGCACTTTTGGGCAGTCCAAAATCCAGGCAATGGCGGAACGTATCGGTCAGATTAACCCACTTATCCGATTACACTTGATAGATGACTTCTTAACCAAAGATAATGTGAAGTCTATTTTACCAGACCATCAGCAACTGACCTTATTAAAAAAACAAAAAAAGTCGGTCATTGTTTTGGACTGTGTGGATGACATGGATGCCAAGCTCGCCATTGCTTTGCATTGTCGTTTTAATAAGCTAAAACTGATTATGTCAGGTGGGGCAGGGGGGAAAACTGACCCAACCATGATTCGAGTTAGTGATTTGAAAGATACTTTTCAAGACCCATTACTCGCCAAAGTTCGCCAAAAACTGCGACAAGATTATGGCATTAACCGTGAACTAAAGGACAAATTTAACATCAAATGTGTCTATTCAACCCAACCACCAATTGTCGATAAATCCTGTCAAACAGGCGGATTACATTGTGGGGGTTATGGTTCGGCAGTCACGGTAACTTCCGTGGTTGGTATGGTGATGGTGGCTCAAAGTTTGACTTTTTTATAGTATAGTACATTTTTTTATAGTTTTATTAAGACCCTGTGGTTCAAACGCAAAATGTGCTAATCGGTCTTAGTGGGCTTACAGGATTTAACCTGATATGAACCAACACCCTTCAAGTTTGCCACAATTAGAGGCAAATCTAATCAAATGTGACTTGACATCACGTGATATTGTTTCAGCATCAACCTTCTCTCGCAATGATTATGGTCAGTCAACTCAGCCAATTTATGTTTGGGATGAACTACGCCGAGTTGAAAAACTACGTGAATATGGCGTGATGCACACCCAGACTGAGCCTGCCTTTGATCGGATTGTGGATTTGGTACGGCGGTATTTTGCAGTACCGATTGTCGCCATCAATTTCTTGGATGATAAAGAGATGTTTTCTAAGGCATGCTTTGGGCTTGAGCAAAGAGTCATGCCCAAAGACCTCAGTTTTTGTGCCACCACCATCGCCCAAACCGATATTATCTGTATTCCAGATACCTTTAACGTGCCAACGCTTGCCAATCATCCCTTTGTCTGTGGAGATACGCCGATTCGTTTTTATTCTGGCGTGCCGATTGTGGTTTATAATTCACATAATGAAGCCTTTGTGATTGGGGCATTGTGCATTGCCGATATGCGTCCACAAGTTGAGCTGGGTGACAATGAACGTCAGGTATTGCGTCAATTTTCGGCGATGATTACCGATACCTTAGAGTTACGCTTGCAACAGCATAATACCGCCAAGGCTGCCGAATTAAAATCTGCATTTTTGGCAAATATGAGCCATGAAATTCGCACGCCCATGAGTGGAATTATCGGTATTTTGGATTTGTTAAAACAAACCAAGCTTAGCCATTCGCAAGAAAAATACCTTGAGCATATCCGTTCTGCCAATGAGCATTTACTGAATATTGTCAGTGATATTTTAGATTTATCCAAAGTCGAATCGGGCAAAATGCGATTTGAGCGGATTCCTGTGGATCTCAAAAAACTTTGCGAACAAGTCATTGGTATTTTTGTGGCTTCAGCAAAGGATAAATGTGTTGAATTATCGTTGTATTATGAAGATGATACGGCTCGCTATGTGATGACAGACCCAGTGAGGGTGCGTCAGATTTTGAGTAATCTTATCAATAACGCAATTAAGTTTACACCTAAAGGGGGAGCTGTCACTGTTAGAGCCTTTAAGTGTTGTGGTGATTGCGAAGTAAAATTGCAAGTTAGTGATACTGGAATAGGCATTAAGCCTGAAGCACAAGCAGTCATTTTTGATGCGTATAATCAAGCCGATAAATTCACCCATCGTATTTATGGTGGTACAGGCTTGGGGTTATCCGTGTGTAAAGCTTTGGCAGAAGGGATGCACGGCACGATTAGCGTTGAGAGTGAGCAGGGTAAAGGCTCAACGTTTAGCTTATGTTTGCCATTAGAGCCAGTGGATGAAGCTATCTTAAAAACTTGGCACAATGAACACGACCATAATAGCTGGCAGTTACCTCGAAAGACCGCCCATATTTTGCTTGCCGAAGATAATGAATTGAATGCAATGGTTGCCAAAAAAAGCTTGAAAAAGTTTGGTTATGAAGTGACTCATGCTAAAGATGGACAAGAGGCAGTAAACCTATTTACCCAATCGCCTAATAAATATCAAATTATTTTGATGGATCATCAAATGCCCATCATGGATGGGGTGCAAGCCACCAAAGTTTTGAAAAAACGCTTTAGTAGCTTACCGCCGATTATTGCTGTCACCGCTCACGCCATGCACGGTGATAAAGATGTGTATATTGAGGCAGGCATGCAGGATTATTGTACCAAGCCGTACAAGCCCGAAACCTTGGATTCGATGATTCAGCATTGGCTTCATCAGCCAGTCGTTGCCTAGCCAAAACTTGAAAACACCACCATCAACACAGGTGAGATGATATTGACCAAAAACCCAAAGCTCATGGCAAGCGGTACGACCTCATTGCCCCCAGAGCTTTGGATGACAGGCAAGGTAAAATCCATCGTGGTCACGCCACCCAATCCCACAGCGGTACTGGGATAAGACCGCATTAACAATGGAATAAACAGCAAAGCAGTAAACTCTCGAATCAAATCATTGAGTAACGCCACACTGCCCCACACCGCCCCATACGCATCGGTCATAATAATGCCAGACAGCGAATACCAGCCATAGCCAGATGATAGTGCCAAACCCTGTGTCCATGTGACATTTGGCATAATAAGGGCATACAACAACCCACCCACTGCCACGCTCAGACAAAAAATCACACTCACTTGCACGCCACGTTTATTGAGCAAGACTTGACGCAAAGTCATGCCTGCATGCGATAGCTGAAAGCCAACCAACAACACCAGCACCATTAGCAAGCCTTTAATCATATTATCCAGTGGTAATGCCGATACAGGCAAAAATTTACCCAACACAAAACCTACCACCACACAGCCCAACTGAATGGCACTGCCTGTCATATCAAAGCCTGTTTGGGCATGATGGTGAGGTAAGGTGCGTTGCCAAGGGTGGGTTTTATCAAACGCCCATAACGCCAATAACCCAGACCCCATGCTACATACTGCCAATACCGCCACGTTGAGTGCAATAAACCCAAGCTGTGAGCCGATATTATGAATCTGCGACAATGACAACCCAATACAGGTCAAAATCACAAACACCAATTTGGCAAGAATACTATCGACCCAAGGTTTGAAGCGATTGGGCAATGGTAAGATAAAGCCAATGACTAAAGGGGTTAAGATTAAAATAAGGGTGATAAAATTATCCAACATAGCAACGACAGCCCTTGATATCTATGCAAAATCGCTATTGTACTCGTAAAATAGGGCTTTGCCTAATCAATATATCAAATCAATATATCCAACCTCTTACATAAATGGGCTAGTATTCGAGCAATATTTGTGTAAGATAGGCGGTATTTTTGTGTTGGTTTTAACAATTAGAATTTATGCAAAAGACACTGGATTCCTGCATTCGCAGGAATGACGAAAAGTATATTTACTTGTCACCCCTGCGTAGGCAGGGGTCTAGCGTCTTTATTTGGCAAAATAAAGTAATAATAGGTAGGCTATGAAACATTTTTATTTTGATATCGTCTTTACGCTGGTGGCGTTGGCAGTGGCGAGCTGGTGGGGCTTTACGCATGGTGGGTTATCTGCCATGTTCTCTGCCCTGTTTATCACGCTTATTTTGGCGGTGATGGAAGTGTCATTGTCGTTTGATAATGCCGTGGTCAATGCGTCTGTATTGAAGCATTGGGATAAGTTTTGGAAAATGATTTTCTTGACCGTGGGTATGCTGATTGCGGTGTTTGGTATGCGATTGGTGTTTCCGATTGTGATTGTGGCTGTGACAGCGGACATGAGCATGATGGATGTCATCAATATGGCACTGCATAATCCCAAAGAATATTCTGCCAAACTAATGGAACACCATGCCGAAATTGCTGCGTTTGGTGGGATGTTCTTATTGTTAGTATTCCTCAATTTTATTTTTGATGAAAAAGAAATTCTATGGTTTAAATGGTTAGAACGCCGTTTGGCTCGCTTTGGCAAAGTCGATGCGATGAGTGTGTTTGTGGCGTTAACCTTATTGATGATTGCCTTGCAGTGGGTCGAAGAAGCCAAACAGTCAGTGGTGTTGATGGCTGGCGTGTTTGGGATTCTGATTTATTTGGGGGTGAATGTGTTGTCTAGCCTTATCGAGGGGGCGGATGATGATGACCCTGCGACTGAGGGTAGCATTGAGGGAGCTGAAGTCGCAGGAGCGATTGCCAAAGGTGGTATTGCAGGATTTATGTATTTGGAAGTGCTAGATGCCTCGTTTAGTTTTGATGGGGTGATTGGGGCGTTTGCGATTACCAATGATGTGATTATCATTATGTTGGGGCTTGCGATTGGTGCGATGTTTGTGCGTTCGATGACGATTTTCTTGGTCGAAAAAGGCACATTGGATGAGTTTGTCTATCTTGAGCATGGGGCTCACTATGCTATTGGGGCATTGGCGATTATCATGCTGTTGGCGACTGTGCATGTCGAAGTACCTGAGATTGTCACAGGCTTGATTGGGATTGCCTTTATTGTATGGGCAGTGATGAACTCGATTAGTTATAACAAACGTGAAGCGTTACATAATCTGAAAAGTTAGTCAGATAATTTAAGAATTTGTCACATAATTATAACAGTCTAATGGCTAACGCTAACAGACAAAGATTTTCTCTCAAGGTATAGTTAAAAACATGAGTTTCGGCTCATGTTTTTTTTATCAATCCTCTAACTTCTAATCATTGACAAGGAATTTTTTATGGCTATTAGCTTAAGCAAAGGTGGCAACGTTAACTTATCAAAAGAAGCCCCAAGTTTGACCCAAATGAGTGTGGGTTTGGGCTGGAATCCACGAGCTACTGATGGGCAAGCATTTGACTTAGATGCGGTTGCATTTTTAGTCAGCGAAGCAGGTAAAGTACGTAATGACCAAGATTTTATCTTCTTTAACAACCTAAAATCAGCCGAAGGCTCGGTCGAGCATAAAGGCGATAACCGTACAGGTGAAGGAGCAGGGGATGATGAAGTTATCAATGTGGATTTGAGCAAAGTACCTGCTGATATTGCAAAAGTGGTATTTTGTGCAGTTATTTATGAAGGTCAAGCCCGTAACCAAAACTTTGGTCAAGTCGCAGGGGCGTATATTCGTATCGTGAATGCCCAAGGTGGTAGCGAAGTGGCTCGTTATGACTTGTCAGAGGACAGCAGTACCGAAACGGCGATGATTTTTGGTGAGCTATACCGCCATAACGGCGAGTGGAAATTCCGTGCCGTGGGTCAAGGTTTTGCAGGCGGACTTGGTCCATTAGCCTCTGCTCATGGCGTGGCAGTGTAGGCGGTCAATATGTCAGCAACGTTTAGTCTGATTGGTACAATTGAGCCATTTTTACATTGCAATCTACAACGAGGCGATGCCATCTATTGCGAAGCCAATGCGATGGTGATGATGGAATCAAACCTCGAACTCAAAGGTCAAATGCGTGGCGGTATCATGCAATCCTTGATGAGACGCTTTGCCAATGACGAATCCCTGTTCCAACAACAAATCGAAGCCACGCATGGTGAGGGCGACTGTTTGCTCGCCCCCACCCTTGATGGTGATATGCAGATTTTGGATGTTGGAGCGGTACAATATACCTTGAGTGATGGGGCATTTGTGGCGGCTCATACCACGGTGGATATTCGTGCCAATATTCAGCGAAATCTTGGCGGTGCAGTCTTTGGTGATACAGGTGGCTTTATGGTCATGCAAACCCAAGGGCAAGGTCAAGTGGTGGTATCAGGCTTTGGCTCACTGTTTGAAATTGATGTCACCCCAGAGAAAGACGTGGTCATTGATAATGGTCATGTCGTGTGTTGGGACAGTCGTCTACAATATAGCCTATCAATGGCGACCAGTCAGAAAAAAGGCTTTTTGGGTAATATCATCAATTCAGTCACCAGTGGCGAAGGCATGGTACTCAAATTCTCTGGACATGGCAAAGTCGTGATTTGCTCACGCAACCGTGATACTTATCAAGGTTGGGTTCAAAGTCTATTGGGAACAAGCTCAGGCGGACGTGGTGGCAGTGGTGGATTATTGGATAATTTATTGTAAGTAGTTGGACAAATTTAATCACAAACAAGTCTATTGCCCAAGGGCAATCGGCTTGATAGGAAGCGTTATGGCAGTTAATTTACAAAAAGGTCAAAAAATTTCATTAGAAAAAGAAGCAGGTACAAGTCTTGCCCAAATTAAAATGGGATTGGGTTGGGATACTGCGACTACCGCTGGCAAAAAAACAGGCGGATTTTTAAGCGGTTTATTTGGTGGTGGTACGCCAAGCCAAGACCATATTGACCTTGATGCGTCTTGTATGTTGTTTGATAGTCAGCAACAACTGATTGAGGCGGTATGGTTTGGGCAACTACAATCCAAAGATGGTAGCGTGGTGCATACAGGTGATAACCGCACAGGGGCAGGTGATGGCGATGATGAAGTCATTAATGTCAATTTATCCGCCATTCCAAGCCACGTGCAGTCATTGGTATTTACCGTCAACAGCTTTACAGGGCAAAGTTTTGCCACCGTGAATAACGCCTATTGCCGTTTAACAAATGCCAATAACAATGGCGAAGTAGCACGTTATGATTTGTCGGCACAAGGTACGCACACGGCGTTGATTTTGGCAAAATTATACCGCCATAATGGCGAGTGGAAAATGCACGCCATTGGTGAAACAGCGACAGGGCGGACTTTCCATGATTTATTGCCTGTTGTTACACCACATTTGGGGTAAGTTTAAATTGTCAATTCGTATCACGCCTCAATTTTGATTGGGGCGTTTTTTTGGCTTGCAAAAGATTGACACAAACAATTCACATTATGCCCAGTTTTCTTGCTAAAATATCTGTTTTAGTGATAAGGCTCTTTCCATACTTAATGCTTTAGGACTTACGCAAAAATGCCATTTGTAGGTTGGGTGGAAGAATGACACCCAACATAAACCATTTAAATTGTTGGGTATCGCAAGCTCTACCCAACCTACGATTTGGTTAAATGCGTAAGTCCTATTCTTGACAGAATATATTGTGGGTAACGCTTTGCTAACCCACGCTTAGGGGTTTGGAAAGAGGTCTAATGCGTCTATGTTTCACCCCAAGTTTTATAGTGAATTAAACCAAAATAAGATTTTAAAGTTTTGGGCGTATGCAATACGCCCCTACAAAACTGTCTTATTTTCTAGTTCAAACGACTATAACTTAAGCTTTGACCCAAAGGAACGCCCAATGGTAATGAACCGTTTACAACCCATGCTAATCTCAGGCTTATTGCCGTTGCTGATTTTTACATGGTTTACTCGTGATATTGTCGGACAGATTGATTTTTGGCTGATGTGGCTGGTTGCCATGACATTGGTGGGATTACCATTAGTATTTGCAGAGATTGCCCTTGCTCATCGCAGTGGCACAACGCCATTGGTCGGTTTGCCGAAACTCACTCGTGAAGCTGATATTGGCACGGTATGGCGTGGCTTTGGCTGGCTGACCGTGGTGCTATTGATGGTGGTAGTGGGGCATTTGCTCGCCAGTTCTGCCCAAGTGCTACAGCCAATGGTCAGCAATGTCGCCACCCCTGCATTATTGGCAATCATGGCGTTGGTGATGATTGGGCTAAGTTTTACCAAACAGTTAGCAGGTTGGTTGGCATTTGGTTTGGGTGTGGTGGCATTGGGGCTAAATGTCAGCCAATCAGGGTTTGCCACGTGGCAAATGACCGCCACGTCACTGACCGAATGGTCGCTTGCGGTGGTATTAGCCTTGGTATGTGTTGGGGTAGGGACTGGGTTATTTTGGCAAGCCAGAGCCAATCAGCTACTACTTAGCAATAGCACCGAATCGGACAATGAAAAAGCCATTGCCAGTCGCCATGTGTTGCCTGTGTGGTGTTTTCAGATGGTGGCAGGGGCATTGGTGGCGATGGCAGTCACCCCAACGTCATCACTTGCCAGCATCGCCTATGCGTTGGCAATGGTCGCAGGTGGGGCTTATTTGTTGCATTTGTTGACCCATCAGCTATCGTTACGCCTATTTCAGCGTGGCTTTAACTTTTTGGCATTGGTAATCGTAGCGGTGGTGAGCCTTGGTATTTCGTTATTGCCAACGGCTTTGCTAAATCAAGTATTGATGATTTTAAGTCTAATATCAGCGGTGTGGTTGGCGGTGTTTGCAGGGTGGCAAATGAAAATCAGCCATCTACGCAAATCACTGAATTTTGGTTCAGAAGGTATTTATAATATCTGGCGAATTGCCGTACGAATTATCGTGCCTTTGGCGGTGGTGTTGGCGGTCGTTGGGTGGCTAATGGGCTTGATGAAATAAAGCTATGATAATACGGTTTTCCGTTCGTGGTGAGCTTGTCGAACCATAGGAAAATCGCTACCCTTCGACAGGCTCAGGGCGGACGATTTTCATTGAGTTTATTTTGTTAAAACTCTTTCAAATAGTGAATTTGGTGAAATAGGAATAAACAATCAATCATGCAATTTATCACCATCGAAGTGGCATTTGCCCCCACAGCGACCACGCAATTATTACAAAAATTAAGCGTTGCCCAAGGTACGACCGTGCAACAAGCCGTTGCACAATTGGGCTGGCTTGAGCGTTATCCACAAATCAGTGAGTATGCAGTGGGGATTTTTGCCCATAAAGTGGCTTGGGATACGGTGCTGACAGCAGGGGATAGGGTGGAAATTTATCGTCCTTTGACCATCGACCCCATACAAAAACGCCAAAACTTATCCAAAAAGGACAAGCGTTGGCGATTAAATTAGTTAGGACGTTCAATCTTCGCTACATTGCCTGCTTGGTCAAAGTAGATTTTGACGTATTGTTGGGCATTGTGAATGCTGGGTTTGCCGTCACGTTTGGCATTTGTGCCTGCGGTGAAGTCATAGATATAGTCCCAACGCATGGGGTTTAAGGTATCTCGTACGGCAGGACTACCCAAGATGTATAGCACTTGGTTAAAGTTCATGCCGACTTGGACTTGGGCTAGCTTGGCTTCTGAGATGGGCGTGCCTTGTGGGATGTCGATTTTGTACACGCTAAACCATGAACACGCAGGTAATACGCTAACGCCAGCCAATACGCTGATTAAAGGGACGATTGCCAAATTTTTTGTCAATTTTTTGATGGTCATGTTGTTTACCAAAGTCATCATTATTTACCGCTCGTTCGTATCATTTATCAAATAAAAACTTATCATACGTCATTTATGGGGATTTTCCTACTCTTTGGCGGAATTTTTTGTATGATTTTTGGGTGGGGAATTTGTTATGATAGACTATCAATATTTCGTTTTTGCCAATAAGGGAACATTATGAGCTATACCAATCAAGATTTACGCCGTGCTGGACTAAAAGTGACGTTACCACGCCTAAAAATTTTAGAATTATTAGAAAATGCCGACCACCATCACATGAGTGCAGAAGATGTGTATAAGGCGTTGATTGAGCAAGGCGAAGATGTCGGCTTGGCAACTGTGTATCGAGTGTTGACGCAGTTTGAGCAGGCAGGGATTGTTGAGCGTCATAATTTTGAAAATAATCTATCGGTGTTTGAGATTGCCAAAGATGAGCATCACGACCATTTGGTATGTGACCAATGTGGCAAGATTATTGAATTTCATAATGATGAAATCGAAAAATTGCAAGAAAAAGTGGCAAAGGATTTGGGCTTTACCTTGGCAGGGCATTCTTTGGTGCTGTATGGGATTTGTGATAATAAAGATTGTCAAAATTTGGCGAAAAAATGATGGCGAAGTTTTTCAATTCTTATACCATCAAACTTAATCTAAGTTCGGTTTTAAATCTTTAAACCGAAATCCCATCGCCAACATACTTACCGCATACATCAACGCCCCCACCACACATAAGGTCAGCAATATCGCCACTTTTGCCCCTTGTGTGGTGGCAAGTGGAAAATAACGCACCCCAACTGCCAATATCGCCACCATCGCCATATTTGCCACGCCAATTTTTAACAAAAACCCTCGCCAATGTTTACCCAAACTAAAAATCCCCTGCTTGGTGAGATAAAAATACAATAACCCTGCATTGACAAATGAAGCCAACGTATTCGCCAATCCCAGTCCTGCATGAGGGGCAATCTGCCACCGCCCAAATGCCCACGCCAACACCACACTTAGCACCACATTGGCAATCACACTGACCACGCCCACCTTAACAGGAGTACGGCTATCATGCCGAGCAAAAAACGCAGGGGCAAACACCTTAATCAGCATAAATCCCAAAATTCCGCCCGATAATCCCTGTAACGCCAAACCGCTCATCATCGCATCATGGTGGCTAAACTGCCCATGCTCAAACAACGCCACCATCAACACAGGGCTTAATATCAATAATGCCAATGACGCAGGCACACCCACCAGCACCGTGGCACGCACCGCCCAGTCTAAGGTTTTGCGGAACTGCTCGCTGTCTTGTTGGGCGTTGCTTTTGGATAGGCTTGGTAAAATCACCGTGCCAATCGCCACCCCAATCAACCCCAATGGCAACTCACTCATCCGTTCGGCAGTATATAGCCACGATACCGAGCCATCGACCATGGTGGAAGCCAAAACGGTATTGACCAACATATTAATCTGTGTGACCGACACGCCAAACAGGGCAGGTAACATCAGCTTTAAAATCCGCCTCACCCCCACATGAGCAAAATCCACCTTGGGCATGACCAATAACCGTTCTTGTCGCAAAGCAGGCAGTTGAATCAACAACTGCAACAGCCCAGCCACCGCTACTGCATATCCCACTGCCATAATCGGCGTGGCAATATAGGGCGACACCCACACCGCCCCCACAATCATACACACATTCAGCAACACAGGGGCAAACGCAGGCAAGGCGAAGCGATGGACACTTTGCAAAATACTACTGGCAAATGCCGTCATGGCGATAAACAACAAATACGGAAAGGTAATGCGTAACAAGGTCACCGCCGTGGCGAATTTGGTCGGCTCATGCACATAACCCACCGCAAACGCCCCAATCACCCAAGGGGCAAACACCACCATCAAAGCGGTCAGTGCCGATACAATCAGCAACAAAGCCCCTGCGACACGGCTGACAAGGATTTGGATGTCTTGTAGGGTTGAGTGATGTTGATAATCGGATAGGACAGGGACAAAGGCTTGGGAAAATGCCCCTTCAGCAAATAAACGCCGAAAAAAATTGGGCAGTTTGAACGCCACCAAAAATGCGTCCATCATGCCCCCAGTACCAAACACACTCATCAGTACCATGTCACGCACCAACCCCAAAATGCGTGATAACATGGTAAATAAACTAACAATGGCGGTGGATTTGAGCAGTTTTGACATGGGGATTAGGGGCGAAAAATTTTGCCAATTTTAGCATTTTTCGCCGATAGAGAGCATCTTTTTGTGATGGATTTAAGCAGGATACTGGGAGAAGGGCGTGGATAGATTTGTATTGGGCGATAGAATTTGCTAAAATACCGCCCTCATTTATCCTTTCTTGTTTATCTCTTTTATGCGTTCGTAGCTCAACTGGATAGAGTACAGGTCTCCGAAGCCTGTGGCGTGGGTTCGAGTCCCGCCGAGCGCACCATTTCTGTTGATTAAGTCTTTGATTTAACATGTTATAAAATATATTCTGTTTGTCGTGGGTACAAAATTTTAAGCTTATTTTACAAAATAGTAATGGCTTGACGAGGTAGAGGAACGACCATATCACGAACCATATATTCTTTACCCTCACTTACGCACTACCAACACATGAAACACCGCTTTATCTCCAACATCATCAACGCTCGCCAACGTCACAAAATCATAGCCCAAATGCTCACAAAATGCCCCAATATCTCGCTGGCTATTGGGGTCAGTTGCCGTCACATACACCGCTTCATTGGCATTTAATTGTTTCAAAGCCATTTTTAGTTTAAGTAATGGCATGGGGCAGGCAAGCCCTTTTCCATTGACATACGCCATGATTTGCCAAGGCTTGGATTTTAGGGAAGTGGAGGTTAGGGGCGTGGGCTGATTTGCCAAAAAAACTTGCCAATCCTCCATAAAACCAGTATCAGTTAATAAATTTTCATGGACATCATAGATAGGGGAACTATTCATTGGCGTATCTCTTAAAGAAAGTTTCTTAAAATCGGTTAAATAAATCCTAAAAAATTGAGCTTACAAAATTGCTATTATCCGCTAGCGGTTGAGCAAGGTAACTATGCTAAATTATGCCGATGACTGCTGAATTTTTGGATTACTCAATGCCTAACACCGCTTATCTCTCGGCTCAATCTATTCATGCCAATCTCACTAAACCATTTGTTGCTATTAATACTAAATCGCTCAAAACCAAAATGGCTGTCTTTATGATAAGCAGTTGCGTTATGCCATTTGCCATTGCAAATACAAACAATTTTTTAGTGTATCCTAAAACAGCCTCTGCCACTTCACCAGCCCAATCATGGCAAGGGCAATGGGCTACAAGCCAACAAAGTGATGGCTTAATTGATAATCAGCAAAGTCTAATGATTGGGGAGTGGGCGTTACGTCAAATTAACCAACAAGCCCCCTTAATTGATGACCCTTGGGTGCAGGACAGCTTGCAAACCATCATTTGGCAAATCAATGCCGTGGCACGCCCAGAAGCCCCTTCGGCATTGGTGATTATCAATGACCGCCAAATTAATGCCTTTGCCGTGCCGTCTGGATTGATTGGTCTGAATGTCGGACTGGTGGACAAAGCACGCACTATGGATGAGCTAGCCAGCGTCATCAGCCACGAAATCGCCCATGTCAGCCAACGCCACTACCAACATCGCAATGACGAAAAAACCAAACAGCTACTGATGCAAGCAGGTGGCATGTTGGCAGGTATCGTGGCGGCCAAAGCCAGTAATAGCAATACAGGGACAGCAGTGATGATGGGGTCGCAAGCCATTTCTGCCAACAGCGTTGCCAGTTTTAGCCGAGAGCAAGAACGAGAAGCCGACCGCATTGGTATGCAAATCATGGCTCAAGCAGGCTACGATGTCACCGCCATGCCCAGTTTTTTTGCCACCCTTGACCAACAAAACCCTGTCAAAGCCAATGCCTTTATCCCAAGTTTTGTGATGAGCCATCCCTTGACCGCCGAGCGTCTTAGTGAAGCACGAAGCCGAGCCATGACCTATCAGCAATCCAATAAAACCAGTGTGCTAAACAGCTCAACTCAGCGTCATCGCCAACAAATATTTGACCAATTACAATGGCGAATCCGCTACCTTGCCCATCTCACCAATAAAAATGACCTTAAACAATCTGCCAAAACCAGTGATGGAGCAAAACTTGCCCTTGCCATGCAACTCATGGATGAGCGAGCTTATCTAGAAGCTCAAAATGTGTTACAACCGCTCAAACCACAAATCGCTGATTTTTCCAACCCTTTAGCCGTCATCGTGGACGCAACACTAAATCAAAAACTGGGTAAAACTGAGCTTGCCATTAGCCAACTTACCACACTGATGAATTTATTGCCAGAACGCCGAGATGTCAAATTATACCTTAGCAAAATCTACCTTGAACAAGCCAATGTCGACAATGCCAGCAAGGTGCTACAACTGCTACAGCCACTTAGCAAAACGTATCCCAAAGACCTCTTGATTTGGCAATATTTACAGCAAGCCAGTCAAGTTTTGAGCAAAAACACCACAGGTTCAAGCAAAACCTTACATGAAATCAATGTTTTGCGGTATCGTGCTAACCGTGAATTTTGGCAAAATCAACTCAATGAAGCCATTACCTCATTGACCCAAGCTCAAAGTCTTGCCAAAACCTTACCACAAAACACCGCCTTATTAGCGACCATTAACCAACAAATGAGCCAAGTGCAACAAGCCAATCAATTCACACCTGATTAAGGCGTAATCAATACGCCTCCACGACTCAACACGTTGGTGGTTGTTTAATTTAATTTAATTTAATTTGTTTCAACTGCTGGTTCATTATTTAAATTGGGGTCATATTGCAACCAATTGCCCAAAACCGACCCCAACTCATCCAGTCCTTGTTTATTTAATGCTGAAAATAACTGCACACTGACAGGCAGTTTAAGCTTATTTAATTGGTTTTTGACTTGTTGCAAGGTGTTTTTTGACGCACCATATTTAAGTTTATCGGCTTTTGTCAAAAGAACATGCACAGGCAACTCACCATCTTTTGCCCAATACAGCATTTGCTCATCAAAAAACTTCAATGGATGGCGAATATCAGTCAACAACACCAACCCAGCCAAACTTTTACGAGAAACCAAATATTTCTCTAACTCTTTTTGCCACTCGATTTTCATCGACTCTGGCACAGCGGCATAGCCATAACCGGGTAAATCCACCAAACGTTGGTCAAGGCTACCCATATGAAAAAAGTTAATCATCTGCGTGCGACCGGGTGTCTTAGATGAACGTGCCAATTGACGCTGATTGGTCAAAGCATTGATACATGAGGACTTGCCTGCATTAGAACGCCCTGCAAAAGCCACCTCAAGCCCTGTATCAGCTGGGCATAGCTTAAAGGTCGGTGCAGACAATAAAAACTGGGTTTGTTGTAACCAACGGCGATGGATTTCTGCAGATATCGGCGTTGCTGAAGAAGGGGTATTTGATAAAACAGATGGGGCTGAAGAGGGCATCATAACAAGATAAATATCCAAGTGATAAATGTCATTATTTTAACAGCTATGCCCAAAAATAACCGTAAAAATTTCGTTGGGATAGCAAAAAGTCAAATGGAATAACAAAGCCTATGTTTAAGCCGTTCAAGCATAGCGATTTTCCTGCTTACCTACGAAAAATCTTTCATTTTTGTAACTATTTGTGGCATAATTACGCATAATATCAATTATTGGATTGGGGGTTTGGTGATTCGCCAAATCTATTTGACAAAGTCACGATGGTTTTAACTCGATAAACACAATTTTACCTTGAAGCGTATAAAATTGGACTTATCTAGCAACCACCCGTTTTAGTAGGAATCGTTATCAATGAAAAAATTAATCACTGCCGCAAGCCTGTTACTTGCTAGCGTAAGCGGTTCTGCAGCTATTGCTGTACCCAAACATGACGTGGCCGCTGGTAAAGCCATTGCAGAAACTATTTGTGGTGCGTGTCATGGTGTTAATGGCGTGAGCGTTGTCCCTGCCCAGCCGAATCTAGGCGGTCAAAATGTCAAATATCTCTATAAACAATTGACTGCATTCAAATCAGGCGACCGTCAAAACGCCATCATGTCTGCTCAAGTCGCCAAATTAAGTGACCAAGATTTAGCCAATGTCGCAGGTTATTACGCCAGCCAACCTCGTTGGAGTGTCGGTTATGCTAACCCTGCCTATGCTCAAACTGCTCAAAAATTGTATTTTGGTGGTGATAGCAAACGTGGCGTGATTCCTTGTTCTGGTTGTCATGGTGGCAAAGGTAATGGTAATGATTTTGCTGCTTTCCCTCGTTTGGGCGGACAGCATTCAGCCTATATCGCTACTCAGCTTAAATTATTCCGTGCCGCAGGTCGTGAAGATGAAGTGACTGACCCAAATCAATTGCGTACCAATGACAGTGCCAAAAAAGGCGAAAAAGGTATGATGCAAATCGTAGCTGCCAAACTATCTGATAATGATATCAAAGTATTATCAGACTTTATCAGTGCGATTCACTAATTTGCTATCAATGCTAAATTAAAAAAGGGGCGTATCATACGCCTCTTTTTTATGTAAGTTCTACATAACCTGAACTCGGGATAAGAAGTATTAACATTTTACATATAATCCCCCCTTGCGGAATATATTCCTCACCTTTTAAAAAGGGGGACTTCACCTCCGTTTTAGTCTAACTTATGGAGGTATAGCCCCCTCTTTCGTAAAGAGGGGGTTGGGGGAGATTTAAATAATATCAATATCAATGGCTTATAATTTAGTTTAACTCGAACTTAGGTTACATAGATTATCTCATTGATAAATAACGTTAAATGATAAATTTTAAACTTTGGATAAAACAATTGAGTTTTTGCTAATGACAAGTATTATTCATCGTCACATCATAAGGCACGTTATCACTCGTTACAATGTGAAATTTCACCGTAGCCTCCGTGGTTTGTAAAGGTTCAAAAATCCTATCTATACAGTAAATTTTTTCAACTGCTTGGATACTCATAATACCCCTGCCTTTATCATCAAAGGTCAGTACAGCAGTGCCACTTTGATTTTCAATGCCAATCAAGGTGAGGGTATTAGCCACCCGAATATCATAGGGCAATTGACTATGAATATTTGTAATCGCTTGATTTAGTTCACGTTTAGCAGGAAGATTTTGTGTTTCTGTGGTTGAGGGGGTGGTAGTATTAGTGTTTTGTTGGGCATTTTCAGAGGAAGATTGAACCCTAGCACTCGATGCTGTATCGGACGCATGATTAAAAAAACAGCTTTTTATCACCAATCCAATCACTAATACCAATCCCAATTTGACAAATATTCCCCAGTTTCTAGGTTGCTCGGTAGATAACGGCACGGCATTTCGTCTAGCATTTTGTTTGGCAGGTTGTCTGTTAACATAATCCATTATCCAAAACTGAACGTTTTCATAGCGTTCTTGGGCTTTGGCTGGTAATACATTATTTTCTATCAATTGTTGCAAGCGTTTTTGAGCCGTGGGATGACCTTGGCTAGACGCTTTGATTAGGCTTTGGCGTACCAACTCCAACTGCGAATTGCGGTTATGCAAATATGCTTTGCGTTGGCTGTCAAACGTTGAAATAGAAATTTGTGAATTGCCTGTCATCATCTGATTCATATAGTGCATGGATAAAGGCGAACTCTCTCTGAGGCTTTGTTGCTCAAATAGTAAAGGGGCTAATTCTGGAATCGCCAATACCAATTCAGCAATCCAGTAAGTCGCTCGATAATCCTCAAGTCCACTCGCATAATTGATTTTACTGGCAAATAACCGCACCAACTGTGGGGCATGTTTGCCTGTGGCGTATAGGTATGCCAAATATAAAAGAGCCGTGGTATTATTTTTGGTGATATTGGCAATGCCTGCTTTTTCATTTTCGAGCAATTCATTAAAGTCAGCTTCACTGGCTTTGGTCAAAAAACTCAATAACTTTGCTGACTGGTCTGCTGTCAAGCTTGGCTGTTCAAGGGCTAACGCAACTTTGGGTAATGGCTTGGTATAGGGCAGATTGGAGTCATTTATTGACAGTGTTAACTGTTGTAAAAACGCTTGCCAATTAAATAGACGAAGTTTGGCTAATAACTGCACATTGGGCGGAAACTCATTGATATTTAGCACTTCTTTGGCGTTGATACTGGCGATACACGCATCAATGGTGGCTTGTGATGGTAAATCATCAATATCTTGCCAACGTTGATGCTTGTATTTCATGTGACGATACGCCATTTGCAAAAACTGCACGTCATTGATATCAAATTTGGCATTTTGCAAAAAGTCTTTATCATCAAATAGGCTGTTATCCGCAAGCTTTAACGAATCAGCATTTGGGTAAAGTAAATCCTCAAAATATTGATAAATATCCGCATGATGGCGAATAAAGGCTGGGTAAGCATTGGCATTATCGTGCCTTGCATGGGCTTGTATATGGCGGATGGCGATGGCTTCAGGGGATTTATCATTCTCAGCCACTTGTGAAGTGTTACTTTTATTTTGTTGAGCTTGCGTCAAAATCCAACGCTGATAGTATTCGGTATGTTGCCAAAACTTGGCAGGTAAAATCATCACCTCATCGGTGTCATCAGCGATGATGATGGGAAACGTGCCAAAGGTCAAAACGCCATTCGGCAGATGCGGTAGCCACACAAACAAAGAACAGGCATACAATGGCATATGGCTGATTTGGTGAGGGATTTTACCGACAAAGCGAGTGTATTCATTGGTGATATGCTTGGCATACGAGGCAAGCTCTGGGTCGGTCGGCGTGGTATTTTTTAGCTCAAATAACTGGTGGGCATACTCCCTTAATTGTTCTGGCGGTGTGCGACCACTTTTATCATAAATCAGTTCTGCTGGGCAACTGATGGTATTGCCAAATTCAAATAACTTATTATTGGCTTGCACCAAAGATGCCCAAACCACACGACCATGATTGTATAGATGAGCTAATTGTTTGATTTGTTTAGCCAATTCATCAACGTGTACCCAGTCTGGTGGAAGCATTTGTAGATACAATAAATATTCTTTTGGCAGTTTGGCTATTTCACTTGCCACATCAATAGTTAGCTGTTGAGGCGGTGCAGGGGGAATTACGTCATCAAGCCCGTACTGCTGATAATTGCCTGTGATGGTCGAAAAATAAACTGACTTTTCAGGCTCTTCAAACTGGGGGAATAACTGTTCTAGCATGGCGACCCAAGGAAAATGCTGATAGGCATCCGCCTCTCGTTCAAAATGGGCGGTGAACTGATAAGCAACTGGGTCAAGTAGCATGGGTTGTAGTTCGGGATGCTTTTCCATCAATTCAGGGTAGTGAAGCCATGTGGGTGCTACCCCCATTAACCGTCCACGCATTTCGCCACAATAAAAACCAACGGTGCAAAGAAAATTGGCGTTAGCAGGGTTATTCAGAAACGCCTCGTAATTAGGTTTTACCTTTGTGCGAATTTGGTCAAGTAGCTGGTCAATACGTTTTAGGCTACCCAAGCTATAATCAAGACGACAGGCTCGTAGCTGTTTTTCATAGCTAAATCCATTATCCCAATGACCTTGTTTGGCGAAATTGTCCAAATAATATAGGGCTTGTACTGTGGTTTGGGTGGGTTGATACTGGGCTAAAAAGTCGATGGGTGCGGACATGGTGAATGCTCTTGATAATAACGTAATCAGTTAATAAGGCTGTTGATAAAGTAATCAACATATTAACGGATTAAATTAGATATTAAAAGCCATAGGCAAGCCAAAATAGATTGTTTGCGACATTAAAAGACGTGTTGTTTTAGTACTGAGATAGCTTTAAGCATAAAAAAAGAGCCACCAAACGATGACTCTTTTTTAACACTAACTTAGAATACAAATTAGTTAGTAACGTTGGCAACAACACCAGCACCAACAGTACGTCCGCCTTCACGAATC